>JANMWG010000029.1:0-22426 GCA_031393885.1 Betaproteobacteria bacterium
TCCTCCAGCGCCTGCTGCAACACCTGCGCCGGCAACCCGTAGGTGTAGGCGTCCTTCATGGTGATGGTGCCGGTGGCCGAGGCGGCATCGAGCAGGTTCAAGCCGATCGGCACCCCTTGCACCGGCAATGCGACGTTGAGCCCGCCGCTGCGGCTCACGGCAAAGCTGTACGACGGAAACGCCACCAGCGGCGCCCGCGCGAAGTCCGAGTCGCCGGCCTCGGCGCCGTGCGGAAACTGCCAAAGGCGCGGCGGCGCCACCGCGCCGGTGCCATCGACACCGGGCCACTGCGAATAAAACGCCGGATACCCCGCCACCGCCAGACGGGTGAGCTGGTTCTCGAGCGGCAGGAAGCCGCGATCGCGGTAGACCTTGATCTGGTCCTCGACCGGCGTCTGCACCAGGAAGACATCACCGGGCTGCAGGTCTTCGGTCAGGGGATACACGGGAATCACCTGGCTCGCACGGATCGACAGCGACCAGTCCTTCGCGACCCGCTCCAACTGGCGGCTCGACAATCGGGTAGTGCCGCAGCCCGCGATCAGCAGGACGGCCAGTAGTACGACGACGATTTTCATGATGTTGCTCCTCTCGGGACTGCCGGTAATTCAGGATGCGCGGTTGCGGTCGAACCAGGCCGACCGGTACATGCGGCGGAAGCGCTCGATGGCGGCATCGGTGGTGGCCTCGGCCGAGCCGGCGGGCATGGGCCGGATGCGATGCATCGGATCGAAATCGAACGCTTTCACCAGCAACCGCAGCGCCTTGCGACCCAGGCCCATCATGCGCAGGTGGTCCTGCACGCGGAAGTAGAGCATTTCGAACACGCCATCGACTTCGCGGGCGAGTGCGAAGCCGAAGCCGAAGCGCAGGCCCAGCCGTTCGTTCGCCGGCGGCAGGCTGGCGTCGACCGTGGTTTTCGGCACCGTGCTCTGCACGCGGGTCTGCAGCACGAACAGGTGGATGGTGCCCGACAGGCCGTCGGCATGGGCGCGGGCGAAGTCACGCAGCAGCTCGCGTTCGAACGGATTCAGCGCCTTGATCCGATCGAGCGCGGCCAGTGCGGTGTCGAGCTCGGCGCCGGTGCGCGCCCCGACCTCCCACGGGTGATCGACATAGACCACCTCGCCCACCGACAGCCCGAGCCGCCACTCGCAGAATCGCTGGAACCGCGCCTCGAACGTGCTCGCGGTCACGGTCCAGGCGGCCTGCAGCATCGCCGCCCCGGTCCAGTGGCGGAACAGATTCATCCAGCCGCGATTGTCCGGGTGATCGAAGTTGTCCTCGAGGCACAGGTCGCGATAGACGTCTTCCATCAGCTCGATCATGCGGCAGCAGAGATAGAACCCGGCGCGTAGCTCGGCCATGGTCTCCGGCAGCCAGAGCCGGCCGGTGTAGGCCGGCTCCACCATCTCGGCCAGCGCCGGCCATTCAGGGTAGATCTGCGCATCGAGGAATGCCAATTGCGGCGCCGTGCGAATCTGCTCGTAGATCGTCTGCAGGGCATGCGAATGGGTCGTTACCAGGCCCTCGCCGGGCGCTGGCGGATACCACTGCTCGCGCACCGCCTGAAACAGCTCCTCGTTGGTGATGGCGTCGCGCGGGCGTCCCTGCGCGTCGAGTGCAGCCGATGCAAACACGGCGTTGCAGAGGTGGTGACCGAGCTTGCGGTAGCTCTCGAACTGCTGTTCGTCGAACCACTGGTCGGCGGTGGACTGATGCGGGAAGTCGGGGTGCGCGGTGGCGTAGTTGCCGATGTCGGTGGGCTCGTTGCCGGTCAGCGTCGGCTTGAGATAGACGATGATGCCGGGGGCAACCGTCGCGCCATCGACCCTTTCGTAGTGGATCAGCCCGACCGCGCAATGGTGCAGGCTGCGGCCGGTCTGCTTCGACGGGCGCATCGCGGCGACCGACAGTTCGATCTCGATACCGAGGTCGATCTGGCATTTGCGGATCATGTTGCCGAGATCCTCGAACCCGATGTCGCCGTCCTGGCCGGCGTCGGACACCACGATGAAGCGGCAGCGGCGGCGCACCAGCTCGTAGACGGCGAGGTTCTCGAAGTGACCGCCATCGGACAGATACACGAACGGCGTGGTTTCGTTGGTGAGGCCGAACAACTCGCTCAGCAGATAGCGTCCGGAAAAGCGCGGACCGCTCCGCCGCCACGCGCTGTCGTGCTGCGGATTGCCGCACCAGCGACCGAGCCGCACATCGAACAACGTCATCAGGAACGACAAGGCCGGCGACGAGTGATAGCCCATGTTGGGGCTGGCGGCCGCACCGGATATCGCCATCGCACTGCCGAGCGGGATGCCGCCCGGTCTGAGGTACTCCTCCGCCGGCCGGAAACTGCTCTGCGCCACCGCCTCGCCACCCTTGCCGTCGACCCGGTTATCGACCCAGCTCGGCGGCAATTCGTAGCCCACCGAGCGCGGCGTGAACACGAACGACGCCGCCTTGCGCTGCTGCCACGCCAACTGGCGTCCATGCACCAGGTTGAGCGCCGTGTTGATCAGGTGGAACGGTCGCTGGAAGATGTCGCGCGGCGCGTCGTTGTACAGCGTGGGGCGCGACAGCGACGCCATGGGCAGATCATCCATGCGGTCGAAGCCGGTGATGATCTGCGGGTCGCGGCGCTTGCGCGAGGCCCCCAGATAGCAGCGCGCGAGGCGATTGTGATAGAAGTGGTGCAGCGAAAACAGATTGATGTCGACCCGCCATGCGAGCAGCGCCCAGACGCCGAACAAGCCCAGCGCCCACAACAGCAACGCCGGTCTCGATGCCGCATCGAGCGTTGCGATGGCATCGGCGAACACTTCGCCGTAGGCAACCGGACAGATCTTCGGCGACGCCGGGCAGCCGGTGGCGGGATCCATGGAACTGCTGACGACTTCGCGCGCCGCTTCGTGGCATCGGCCGGCAACTGCGTCGCACGGATACACCCGTTCCAGCAGCAGGTGCTGCGCCCACGACAGCAACACCAGCAGTCCGATCGCGAACACATACGGCGCGAGCCGTGCAAACCGTTCGGCCCAGCGTCGCTCCCCGCTCTTGCCGGTGAGCGAACTCTTGCCCAGCAGGATGCCGCCGATGGTGGTGCCGATCCAGGCGGGCCCGAGGAACACCAGCCACGAGCTGCCCCACTCCATCAGGATCGGCGCGAACATCACCAGCGCAAACAGACTGGCCCACACCAGCTTGCCGAGCAGTACCCAGCCGCCGAGCGTGCTCCACCACTCGCGCTCGTCTTCGGTGAAGGCTTGACCGACCAACCCGATGTGGAAGGCGATCATCAGGCTCAGCGCCGCGACCACAAGCGGCGCGCCGAAGCCGAGGACCAGCCAATAGCTGGCGGCCCGTCCAAGCCATGCCGCGCCCCACAACGCCGTTGGCTCCCATGCCGTTCCTGACCATGCGCCACCTGACCAAAGACCGAACAACACCCGTAGGCGAGAAAACAGGCTGCCTGCCGCCGCGCCAACAAGCGCTGCGAAGGCAAGAATCTTGACCCACTTCCGCCACTCGAACGGGCGGGCGCGGTCCGTAGGCGAGGCGCGCTTCTGAGACGATATTGCGGCCACTACCGCAGCGAATAGCCACGGCACGAAATAGAACACGAGCGTGACTCCCGCCCAGTCAGTGGCACCCTCATTAAAGGTAATACGATCCATCAGGATCCACCAGCTTAGGAGCGCTGCGCCCGCAAAGCCGCATCCAAGCGTGATGCTTGCGGCGGGAAGCATCCGCCCATACCAAGGCTTCACCTTGCGGACTGGACCACTTGCGTAGTTGAGGTTGAACGCGATCATCAAGGTCGACATCCCGAGCAGCACAAGACCAGCGATGCCAGCCCATGGCCGCAACGCCGAGTCGAATGCGTCGCACATGCCCTTCAGCCCCAGCACCATCACGCGCGGCACCAGCAACAACGCGGCGAGCGCGGCGATCAGGCCGGTGAGATTGAGGATCAGGTTGCGCAGGTAGGCCGAGACCGCCGCCAGCGTGTCGTTGTTGAGCACCCCCAGGCGCGGCGTCAGGTAGTTGCTGTAGGCGCGCAGGAACTGGATCGGGTCGGCTTCCCTGGGCTTCGGGTTCTGCCGCGTGCCCGGCACGAGATCTTCTTCGACGCCACGCAGGCCGTGCTCATGACGCTTGATCCAGGCCGACAGCCAACTACCGATATAGCCGCCGCCCGAGACCGTGGACAGGTAGTCGAACCGCGACAACAGGCGCATCTCCGCGAGCGCCTGCAGCACACCGAGGTTGAAGGTCGCGCTGCGGATGCCGCCGCCCGAGAAGGCGAGGCCCACGGTCTGGTGCGCATGCGCGACCGCCATGACGTCGTCGGTATCGTTGGCCGACGGCAGGTCGATCTGCGGGGCGGTGTCGGGCACGTCGACCGCGCGACTCGCGGCGATCTCGCGCAGTTCGTCGCGCAGCACCTGTTCGAAGGTCCACGGCTTGCCAGCGTCCGGATCCGGTGTCGCTGCTTCCGCCATGGGACTAGCGCACCCGGTTCGGCGATGGCGACCGAAGAAAGACTTCGGGCAACGCCATCATGGCGTTGCGAGCAGCCGTTCGCCGGTCAGATACGCCTCGGTGAAGCGGTCGATGCCATGGCGGCCACCGTTGACCAGCTTGCGGGCGAGCGCGAAGTCGCGATCGACCAGGGCTTCCTTGGCGGGACGTTCCTTGGCGGCGAGAAACGAGGCCAGCACCCGGCCGGCCACGGTGGAGTCGTTGGCGAGATCGGGATTGTCGGCCAGTTGGCTGCCGAGCCCGATGCGCTTGCCGATCGCGGCATAGTTGTCGCGGCCGGTGAGCTGGATGAAGCCACGGCCGCAATAGCGTTTGCCGTCACCGGTGCCATGATTGCCGATATCGCTGCGAAAATCGTAGAGATCGAACGGCTTGCCGCCGGGCGAGGTGTTGAAGCGCGACAAGCCCTCGCTCACCGGCTCGAACGCCTCGGTCTCGGCCCGGATCGTGGCGAGCGCCATGAGCGCCATCGGTGCATCGACCAGCGATTCGGCTGCGAGCCCGGCGAGCACGGCAGGAAGGTGAAGCTTGATGTTGTCCACCCGCGTGAACGGGAACATCTCGGACACCAGGCGCGGCGTGATCCGGTCGAGCACCGAGACCGGCGTGGCATCCTCGGCGAGTCCGAGCGCGTTGAGGGTGCGCGGGCCGGCAACGCCGTCGGCAAGCAACCCCTGGCTGCGCTGGAAGGCGAGAACGGCGGCCTGGGTTCCGGGGCCGTAGTCGCCATCCGTGGCACCGGGACTGAAGCCCTTGTCGTTCAGGGCGCGCTGCAAACGCTCGACGTCGGCACCGGTGGCACCGGGGGCCAGGGTATCCATGCCTATCCTCCACCTTTTTCGAATCGGTTGTTGTCGGGAAACGACGACGCTTGCCGATTGCATTGTCATACGAGTATAGACGCCATGCGCCGAACCGATGGTGCGTAACCCGCCGGTGCCGCAGCCACACCTGCGCGTCGAGCGGCCGGCGAGGTACCCTGTGCGCCTGTTCGGCTTCCATCCGCCGCCGGCATCACGGCGCCGGCGACTTCACGCATGAATCTGGTCGTCATCGGCAACGATATCCCGGCCGCCATTCTCGATGAACTGGCGCTGGTCAGCGGCGCCGACGCCATCGAGCGCATCGATGATGGCGCCGTCCGCTTGCGATCGGTGACACCATCGGACCGGGTCGCCGAAATCTGCGCCGGCGCCCGGCTCGATTTCGGCTTCGTGCCCGAACATCGCCGGCTGCGATCGATGGGCCTGTTCTGCACCGACATGGACTCGACCCTGATCACCATCGAGTGCATCGACGAGATCGCCGACATCGCCGGGCGCAAGACCGAGGTGGCGGCCATCACCGAAGCGTCGATGCAGGGCCGCATCGATTTCACCGAGAGCCTGCGGCGGCGCGTGGCCGCGCTCGCCGGACTCGACGCGGCGGCATTGCAACAGGTCTACGATGATCGCTTGCGGCTGAGCGGGGGTGCCGAGGACCTGATGCGCGCACTGCGCGGCGCGGGGGTACGCACCATGCTCGTGTCGGGCGGCTTCACTTTCTTCACCGACCGTCTCAAGGCGAGACTCGGCTTCGACTACGCGTTCGGCAACGAGCTCGAGATTGCCGGGGACAGGCTGACCGGCCGGCTGGTCGGGGATATTCTCGACGCCGATGCGAAGGCCGCCCTGCTCACGCGCACCCGTAACGACCTCGGCTTGCGTGCCGACCAGACCATCGCGATCGGCGATGGCGCGAACGATGGCCCGATGCTCGCGGCTGCGGGGGTCGGGATCGCCTATCGCGCCAAGCCGATCCTGCGGCAGGCCGCGGCCCACGTCATCGACCATGCCGACCTGGGCGCAGTCTTACGCTTTTTCTCCTGATGCCTCGGGGTCCGGACAACTGGCACCACGATTGCGACTCTTGACGATTAGTTCTAACGCGAACTAATATCCCTTCAACACTGTTGCCGAGCCTTGTTCATGCCCGAGCCGTTCCTGCACACCTTGAGACATCTGGTGACCTGCTATCAGGCATTCGAGGCCTACTCGGGCGCCCACATCCGCGAACTCGGGCTGACCCCGCCGCAGTTCGACGTGATTGCCACGCTGGGCAACACCGACGGCATCTCCTGCCGCGAACTCGGCGAACGCACCCTGATCACCAAGGGCACGCTCACCGGCGTGCTCGACCGTCTCGAAGCCCGCAAGCTGGTGCGCCGCGAGTCCGTCGCCGAAGACCGCCGCAGCGTGTTCGTGCGGCTCACGCGGGCTGGCGAAAAAGTGTTCGAAACCGTTTTTCCGGCGCATGTGGCATACCTGCGACGGGTGTTCGGCGAACTCGCGGGCGATGAACTCGCCACCCTCGACCGGCTGCTGGCGCGCCTGGCACGTCGGTTCGCACCGGGCGCCGACGATGAGCCGGCAGCCATCCCGGCAACCCCGAAAAGCCGCATGATCGCGGCCGCCAGACGCGGCGCCTGACGATGACCACGGTCCGCTACACCGGCGTGGCAATCGCGCTGCACTGGGTGATCGCGCTGGCCATCTTCGCCAACCTCGCGCTCGGCTTCTACATGGCCGACCTCGAGGTCAGCCCGCAAAAGCTGCGGCTCTACTCGTATCACAAGTGGCTCGGCATGACCATGTTGCTGCTGGTGCTGGTGCGCATCGGCTGGCGACTGAGCCACCGGCCGCCGGCGCTGCCCGATTCGATGCGGCCCTGGGAGCGCACCATGGCGGGTGTCACCCATGTGGTGCTCTATCTGCTGACGCTGTCGGTGCCGCTGACCGGCTGGCTCTATAGTTCGGCCAAGGGTTTCAAGACCATGTATCTGGGTCTGCTGCCGATTCCCGATCTGCTCGCCAAGGACGCGCTGCTGGCACCGCTGTTGCGCGACTGGCACGAGAATCTTAACTGGATCATGGTCGCGCTGGTCATCCTGCATGTGGGTGCGGCGTTGAAGCACCTGGTGGTAGGCCACGACGACGTGCTTGGCCGCATGGTGCCGGGCTTGACCCCTCCACGAACCAAGGGCTGACATGAAACTGCCACTCCTGCTGCTCCTGCTCGCAACCGCGCCTGCCGCCCTCGCCGCCCCGCTACCCATCGACCTCGCGAAGAGCCAGCTCGCGTTCGTTTCCAGGCAGATGAACGTCCCGGTCGAAGGCACATTCCGGAAGTTCACGGCCCAGCTCGATTTCGATTCGAAGAAACCCGAGGCCGCCAAGGCCAGGCTCGATATCGAGATGGGCAGCGTCGATGCCGGCAGCGAGGAAGCCAACGCCGAGGTGATCCGCAAGGTCTGGTTCAATACCGCCCAGTTTCCGCAGGCGAGCTTCGTGTCGACGGCGCTGAAGCCGCTCGGCGGCAACCGCTACGAACTCGCCGGCCAGATGACCATCAAGGGCAAGACGCTCCCGCTCAGCACCCCGGTCACCGTGAAGCCCGCGGGCACCGGCCAGTCGTTCGAGGGCACCTTCGTTCTCAAGCGCCTCGACTATGGTATCGGCGATGGCCCCTGGAACGATCCCGACACTGTCGCCAACGAAGTCCAGGTCCGTTTCAAGCTCGTAACGAAGTAGCCACACCCGCAGCACCCCGGCAGTTCCCACCCCCGGCCGCACCAGCGGCCCCGATCGCCAACAAAGTCCAGGAGTCGTACACCATGAAACACCAGATCCTCGTAGCCGCTGCCATCGCCAGCCTTTCGACCACCGCGCTCGCCGCCCCGGAGAGCTACACGCTCGACTCGCGTCACCTCTATCCCATATTCGAAGTGAGCCACATGGGTCTGTCGATCCAGCGCGGCCGCTTCAACAAGGCGGCCGGCACGCTCAGGCTCGACCGCGCCGCCAAGTCGGGGGCCATCGACGTCAGCATCGACGTCGCCTCGATCGACATGGGCATCGAGAAGTGGGACCAGCACATGAAGAGCGAAGACTTCTTCAATGTCGCCAAGTTTCCCAACATCACCTACAAGGCCACCAAGCTGATGTTCGACGGCGACAAGGTGGTCGGTGCCGACGGTGAACTGACGCTGCTCGGGGTCACCAAACCGGTCAAGGTTGCCGTGAGCGACTTCAACTGCAAGATGCATCCGGTGCTCAAGAAAGACGCCTGCGGCGGCAACGTGACGGCGATGATCAAGCGCACCGACTTCGGCATGGGCTACGGCCTGCCGAACATCGGCGACGACATCAAGCTCACGATCCCGGTCGAAGCCATCAAGGATTGATCTTGAATTGCCGCCAGTCGCGTCGGGAATTCCCGACGCGACTGGCGGTCGGAGAAACACCATGAAGACACTCCACATTTCGCTTGTCATCGGTTCCGCCCTTGCGATCGCCGCCACCGTTGCCAGCGCCCAGGTCTACAAGTGGGTGGACGACAACGGCCAGACCCATTACGGGCAGCAACCGCCCCCGACGTCTGTCGCCATGCCGAAGAAGCTCGACATCGCCCTCACCGGAAATGATCCGCTGCTGTCGGCCACCGGTTGCTATTCCATCCAATGCCAATATGAGCGCCTGCGCGACGACCGCCTGCTGCGGGATGCCGAATGGCGCAAGGACGAGGAATCACGCGCGAAGATCGCGGCGGAGCGTCGAGCCGCGGAGGGGCCACCGATGCCGGTGACCGATCCGCGCTGGAGCGGCATCTACCCCGGATCGCCGTTGTACATCGGACGCCCGATCTACCGCCCGCGCCTGCCGCTGGTTCAGCCGCTCAGGCAATCACCCGCCGAGCCCGCCGTCAGGATTCGCATGTCGGTCGGCAGATAGCCGGGTGGTCGTCAATCCCAACGGTTGTCGCGCACGAATACCATTCCGTTGTCGATCCTGACGGGAAACGTGGCAACCGGCTCATAGGCCGGCGCTGACAGCGCTTCGCCAGTGGCAAGATCGAAGCGGGCGCCATGACGCGGGCACGCGATCGTGCCGGCATCGATGCAACCGCCGGTGAGTTCGCCACCGTCGTGGGTGCAGACATTCTCGATCGCGAAAAACCCGTCGCCGACCCGGACAACGAGCACCGCCGTCCCGTCGAGATCGACGACGCGATGGTCGCCATCTTCGACTTCACCGACATTGCAGACGGTGATCCAGTCGTCGGTCGCCGCCTCAGACATGTTCACGCGATGCTCACGACCACACGCTCGGCGGCCGTGACCGATTCGCCTTGCTCACATCCCCGCTGCGCGGGGCACGGCGGAGGGTGGAGGCGGGGCCCCACCGGGGATCCGACCCCGTAGCCGCGCACGGGGCCGTCGTCGAAGCCGCGCCCTCGGCCTGCCTTGCGGTCGCATCCCCAATGACGGGGGCCCCTGCTCCACGCAATGCAGACCCCTGCTCGGTGGCTCTCGGTCACACCGGCACGACCTCCAGATTCGGATCGATCTGCCGCACCAGGCTCTCGATGCTGGACAACGTTCCCGCCATCGAACTCGGGCAACTGCCGCAGGCGCCCTGGTAGTGCACCTCCAGCGTGTTGCCCTCGAGGCCGACGATGAACAGATCGCCACCGTCGCCTTGCAGAAACGGGCGGATGCGTTCATCGAGCAGATCGCTGATGGCCATGAGCTTCTCGCGATCGGCGGGGGAGAGCGATTCGTCATCGAACAACGACGAACTGGCCGCGCCGAAGGTGGCCGACTGCTCCTCGGCCGCCGGGGCTTCGCGGATCGGCACCGCCACCTTCTTGAGCAGGCTGGCCCACTCGGCATCGCCGTCCTGGGTGACGGTGATCCAGTGATCGACGTAGAACACGCTCGACACGTGCTCGATGTCGAAGATCGCCTCGGCCAGGGCGTCGCCCCTGGCCTCGCCGACCGAGTCGTAGGAGTGTGCCACGCCCCAGGTGAGCGGTTCCCGGAGGATGAACTTCATCGCGTTCGGGTTTGGCGTCTTTTCCACTTCGGCGATTCTTGGCATGATGTTCTCAGACCGTCTGGCTCACCGGGTCGTAATCGCCCTCGGTGCTGGTGGTGGTTTCGGAACGAACGGCGGCGTGCAGCGTGTGCCAGGGCAACACCGCGCACTTCACCCGCGAGGGCAGATCCTTGATGCCGGCGAACACCGACAGGCGCCCGAGATGATTGGCATCGTGAGCGGTGTCGAGCTTGCCGGTGGCCATGGCACGAAACTCTTCGATGAGAGTGTCGATCTCCGGCAGCGATTTGCCCTTCACCGCGGCCGTCATCATCGACGCCGACGCCTTGCAGATCGCGCACGCCTGCCCCTCGAAGCCGACGCTGCCGACGCGATCACCATCGACCTTGAGACTCACGCGGATCTGGTCGCCGCACAACGGGTTGAGCCCTTCCGACGAATGGGTCGCATCCGCCAGCATCCCGTAGTTGCGGGGCTTGCGGTTGTGATCGAGGATCACCTCCTGGTAGAGCTGCTTGCTGTTCATAGGAGAGTGCTCAGGCAAACAGCTTCTGCACCTTGCCGATCGCGGCGGCGAGCACGTCGACTTCGTCGAAGGTGTTGTAGAAGGCGAACGACGCACGCACCGTGGCCGGCACCTTGAATCGCTGCATCACCGGCTGCGCGCAGTGGTGGCCGGTGCGCACCGCGACACCTTCTTCATTGAGCAGCGTGCCCACATCGTGCGGATGCACCTCGCCCACGTAGAACGACAGCACCGCCGCCTTTTGCGGCGCGGTGCCGATGATGCGCACGCCCGGAATCCTGGCCACCTGTTCGGTCGCGTACGCCAGCAATTCGTGCTCATGCTGCGCGATGCGATCCAGGCCGATGGCGCTCACGTAATCGATGGCGGCGCCCAGGCCGATCATCGCGGCGATCGGCGGGGTGCCGGCCTCGAACTTGTACGGGATGGTGTTGTAGGTGGTCTTCTCGAACGTGACCGAGAGGATCATGTCGCCGCCGCCCTTGAACGGCTGCATGCGCTCGAGCAGCGCGGCCTTGCCATACAAGGCGCCACTGCCGGTGGGGCCGCACAGCTTGTGCCCGGAGAAGCAGTAGAAGTCGCAGTCGAGGTCCTGCACATCCACCGCGAGGTGGGGCACGGCCTGCGCGCCGTCGATCAGGATCGGCACGTTGAACCGGTGAGCGATCGCGACCAGTTCGCGCACCGGATTGATGGTGCCGAGCGCGTTCGAGACGTGGGTCACGGCCGCGAACCGGGTCCGTTCGTTGAAGAGCTGCCGGTACGCCTCGACGATGAGCTCGCCGCGATCGTCGATGGGCGCCACCCGCAGGATCGCACCGGTCTGCTCGCACAGCATCTGCCAGGGCACGATGTTGGAGTGATGCTCCATCCAGGTGATGACGATCTCGTCGCCCGCCTTCAGGAAGGCGCGCCCGTATCCGTGCATCACGAGGTTGATCGCCTCGGTGGTGCCGGTGGTGAAGATGATCTCGCGGTCTTCGCGCGCGTTCAGGAACTCTCGCACCTGGCTGCGGGCGTGCTCGTAGGCGTTGGTGGCGATCTCCGACAGCGTATGCACGCCACGATGGATGTTGGCGTGCTCGTGCGTCTGGTACCGAACCAGGCGGTCGATCACCTGCTGCGGCATCTGACTGCTCGCGGCGTTGTCGAGAAACACCAGCGGCTTGCCGTGCGGATGCACATTAAACAGGATGGGAAAGTCGGCGCGGATGCGCTCGACATCGAGGGCCCCCGCGGCAGGGGTGGAAAACTGCGCCATGAGCGGGGCAGTGACGGCATTCATGCGATCTCCCGGGCGCCGGTCTGCTGCAGGACTTCGGCGCGAAGACGCTCGACCACCGAGCGGACCGGAATGCGGCCCGCGATCTCGGCGGCAAAGGCGTAAGTCAGAACATTGCGGGCGGCAACCTCGTCGAGCCCGCGGGTGCGCAGATAGAACACCTCGTCGGCATCGAGCTGGCCGATGGCCGCACCGTGCGAGCACTTGACGTCGTCGGCGAAGATCTCGAGCTGGGGCTTGGCGTCGATGTGAGCCTTGCCGGACAGCAGCAGACTGCGGCACTGCTGCGCGGAGTCGGTGCGCTGGGCGCCCTCGCGCACCAGCACCCGACCATTGAACACGGCGTGCGCCGCACCGGCCGCGATGCACTTGTGCAACTGGCGGCTGGTGCCATCGGGCAACGCATGGTCGACAAAACTGTGGGTGTCGGCGATCTGCCGGCCACCGATCAGCGCCAGGCCATCGAGCTGGCAATCGGTGCCGGTACCAGCCTGGACGACATGCACGTTCTCGCGCGACAGGCGGGCGCCGAGCGCGATGCCGACGGCGTGATAGCGGGCGTCGCGCTCCACATGGGTGGCGGTGGTGGCCACGTGAAACGCCGCCTTGCCGGCTCGTTGCAGCTTGACGTGTCGCACCCGCGCACCAGCCGCCACCGCAATTTCGCTCACGGCATTGGACAGGCAGGCACCATCGTGCAGCGACACGTGATCTTCGATCACCGTCAGATCGCTGTCGCGATGCGCTACCACCAGCAGGCGCGGATGGATCGCGACGCCGGCCAGCGTGCTGATGTGAAGTACATGCACGGGCTGCGGCGCGGCATGGCCGGCGTCGGTCACGATCAGGGCACCATCGTGAAGGTGCGCCGTGTTAACGGCCGTGAACGCGTCGTCGCGAAAATCGGCGAGCCGGGTCAGGTGGGTGTGCAGCAGTTCATCGTGCGTGTCGAAAGCTGCCGCCAGCGAACCGGCGATCAGCCCGTCGCCCCGGGGCGTGACCATCGACAGTGCCGCCGAGAAACACCCATCGACGAACACCAGCCGTGCACCAGCTTCAGGAATGTGGAATGGCGCCAGGGCATCGGCACCGAGCGTCGGCACGGCGGTGACCGGTCCGAAACCGGTACGGGTGAGCGGCGCGAGATCGGTGAATCGCCAGTCTTCGTCGCGGGTGGTGGGCACCGCGAGCGTGCTGCCCCGCTCCAGCGCTTCGGCCCGCAACGCCAGCAGCCACGACACCGACGGCGCCGTCAGTGTCGTCGGTGCCGTCGGTGCAAGGGGGCTGCGCCGAGCCAGCAGCCCGCGCAGGAACGGATGCCCGACGTCGTTCATGCCGCGCGCGCGGCCTTGCTGCGCGCTTCTTGTTCGACCCAGTCGTAGCCGCGCGCCTCGAGTTCGAGCGCGAGCTCCTTGCCACCGGTGAGGACGATGCGCCCGCCGTCCATGACGTGAACGAAGTCGGGCACGATGTAGTTGAGCAACCGCTGATAGTGGGTCACCAGCACCACCGCGTTGTCGGCGCTGCGCAGTTGATTGACACCACCTGCCACGATCCGCAATGCATCGATGTCGAGGCCGGAATCGGTTTCGTCGAGCAGCGCCAGCCTGGGTTCGAGCAGCGCCATTTGCAGGATCTCGTTGCGCTTTTTTTCGCCGCCGGAAAAGCCTTCGTTGACGCTGCGATCGAGGAATGCCGGGTCCATCTCGAGCAGTTTCATCTTCTCGCGCACGAAATCGTCGAATTCGAGCGGATCGAGTTCGTCTTTGCCGCGGCCGCCCTGCACCGTGTTGTAGGCAAGGCGCAGAAACTGCGCATTGGCGACACCAGGCACCTCGACCGGATACTGGAAACCGAGGAAGAAGCCGGCCCGCGCGCGTGCTTCAGGGGTGAGCGCCAGCAGATCGACACCGTCGAACAACACCTCGCCGCCGGTGACTTCATAGTCCGGATGTCCGGCGAGAACCTTGGAGAACGTGCTCTTGCCCGACCCGTTCGGACCCATGATCGCGTGCACTTCACCGGCCCGGACCGTGAGGTCGATACCCTTGAGCACATTGCGCCCGCCAACCGCGGCGGTGAGCCCCTTGACCGCCAGCAACACCCTGCCTGCCGAGCCGTTCATCCGACGCTGCCTTCGAGCTTGAGACCGAGCAGGCGCCCGGCCTCGACCGCGAACTCCATGGGGAGCTGCGTGAAGACGTCTTTCACGAAGCCGTTGATGATCATCGATACCGCTTCCTCGTTGCCGACGCCGCGACTGGCAAAATAGAACAACTGGTCTTCGCCGATGCGGGAGGTGGTTGCCTCGTGTTCCACCTTCGCCGTGTGGTTCTGCACCTGCAGATACGGGAAGGTGCTGGCACTGCACTGCTGGCCGATCAGCATCGAGTCGCACTGCGAGTAGTTGCGTGCGCCCTCGGCGCGCGGACCGATCTTGACCAGGCCGCGATAGCTGTTGCTGGAATGCCCGGCCGAGATGCCCTTTGACACGATGTTGCTGCGGGTATTGCGGCCCACGTGGATCATCTTGGTGCCGGTGTCGGCCTGCTGGTAGTGATTGGTGAGCGCCACGGAGTAGAACTCGCCGACCGAGTTGTCGCCCAGCAAGACACAGGAGGGGTACTTCCACGTAATCGCCGAACCGGTCTCGACCTGGGTCCAGCTGATGCGCGAGTTGACGCCCTTGCACAGGCCGCGCTTGGTCACGAAGTTGTAGATGCCGCCCAGGCCGTTCTCGTCGCCGGCATACCAGTTTTGCACGGTCGAATACTTGATGTCGGCGTCGTCAAGCGCGATCAGTTCGACCACCGCCGCATGCAACTGGTTGGTGTCGAAGCGCGGCGCCGTACAGCCTTCGAGATAGCTCACCGAGGCGCCTTCTTCGGCCACGATCAGCGTGCGCTCGAACTGCCCCGACTCCTGGGTGTTGATGCGGAAATAGGTCGACAGCTCCATCGGGCATTTCACGCCCTTGGGGATGAAACAGAAGGAACCGTCGGTGAACACCGCTGAATTGAGGGCGGCATAGAAGTTGTCGGCCGACGGGACGACCGTACCGAGATAGCGCCGGACGAGTTCAGGGTGTTCGTGGACGGCCTCGGAGAACGAACAGAAGATCACCCCGACCTCGGCCAGCTTCTTTTTGTAGGTGGTGGCGACCGAGACGCTGTCGAAGATGACATCGACCGCGACCCCGGCCAGCGCCGCGCGTTCGTGCAGAGGCACGCCGAGCTTCTCGAAGGTGCGCAGGAGTTCCGGATCGACCTCGTCCATCGAGGCGAGTTTGGCCTTGGGCTTGGGCGCCGAGTAATAGCTGATGTCCTGGAAATCGATCTTCGGGTAGTGCACGTTCGGCCATACCGGCTCGGTCATCGTCAGCCAGTGCCGGTAGGCCCCGAGACGAAAATCGAGCAGCCAGGCCGGCTCGTTCTTCTTGAGCGAGATCATCCGGATCACGCTTTCGTCCAGACCCTTGGGGATCGTGTCGGACTCGATGTCCGTGACGAAGCCGTGCTGGTAAGGCTGATCGATGAGATTCTGCAGGACCGCGCTCATGGAAACCGCTCCAGTCAGACGCTGAAACTCTCGCCGCAGCCGCACATGGCCTTGGCGTTCGGGTTTTCGACCTTGAAGACTTCCTTGAAGCCGTCACGCACGAAATCGAGGGTGGAACCGTCGAGAAGACTGAGCGCCTCCTCGTCGATCACCACCTTGGCATCGTGCGCCTCGAACAGCTTGTCGTTGGTCCCGATCTCGTCCGCGAGGTCGAAGGTGTAGGCAAAACCGGAGCAACCGACTTTCTTGATGCCCAGCCGCAGACCCATGCCACCGCGCTTGGCGACCAGGGAGTGCCGGATGTGTCGGGCGGCGTTCTCGGTCAGGTTGATGGTCATGGCTACGATCTCCGTAAGGTTGATATCGGGGCGGGCAGCGCCGGTGCTTCGGCACCGGCCGCACGCCTGGCGCGCGATGCCGGCATCTCGAGGACGGAAACCTGCGCCCTGGCCCGCAGTTCGCGCTGCTGCGCCACCAGCATCGCGAGGCTTATGTTCCCCAGATAGCCGAATATGTGGGCGTTGAGGCTGGACCACAGGTCATGGGTGAGACATTTGTGGTCGTCGTGACAGTTTTCCATGCCGCCGCACTGGGTGGCATCGATGGGCTCGTCGACCGCCAGGATGATGTCGGCAACCGACATCTCTTCGCATTTTCGCGCCAGCGTGTAGCCCCCGCCCGGGCCACGAGTGCTGTTCACCAGCGACTGGCGACGCAGCTTGCCGAACAGTTGTTCGAGGTAGGAAAGCGAAATCTGCTGCCGCCCGCTGATCTCGGCGAGCGTTACCGGTCCGGCGCCGTCGTTGAGCGCGAGATCGATCATGGCAGTCATTGCAAAGCGGCCTTTCGTGGTGAGTCGCATGGAGTCCTCGAAGTTTTGAATCGGGGCTTTCGCCCCACGGCCATGGCAGTGGTGTGGTTATTTGTTGACTAATTCAGTCAAGTATACAAGGCCGGGTCCGAGGTGGTCAACCTGACCGCGACGGCGGGGACATTAGTGATCCTGCGGCGCCCCGTTCACGATCCGCGCGAGATAGACCGGATCGAACTTGTCGGCCGTGGCCTGCCCATCGCCGGCGTCACCGCCGAGCCGCTCGATCTGTGCCAGCAGGGCGTCGATGCGCTGGTCCTGGGCGGCCGCATGATCGATCAGGCCATGGATCGCCTTCACCATCGGGTCGTTCGTGTCTGCCCCCACCGCATAGGCCGAGAAACCAAGGCGCTCGGCCTTGTGCTCGCGCACCTCGCCTTCGCCCGGCTGGATGATGCGCGCCGGGATGCCGACGGCGGTGCAGCCGGCGGGCACGTCGCGCACCACCACCGCGTTGGAGCCGATCTTGGCTTCCGCGCCCATGGTGATCGGGCCCAGAATTTTGGCGCCGGCACCGACCACCACGCCGTCGCACAGAGTGGGGTGGCGCTTGCCCTTGTTCCAGGAAGTGCCGCCGAGCGTGACCCCATGGTAGAGCGTGCAGTCGTCGCCGATCTCGGCGGTCTCGCCGATCACCACGCCCATGCCGTGATCGATGAAGAAACGCCGGCCGATAGTGGCGCCGGGGTGGATCTCGATGCCGGTCAGGAAACGGCCAATGTGCGCCAGAAAGCGCGCAAGCCATCTCAACCCCCAGCCCCAGAGCCGGTGCGCCACGCGATGGAACAGCAGCGCATGAAAACCCGGATAGCAGGTGATGATCTCGAAGCCCGAGCGCGCGGCGGGGTCGCGGTCGAAGACCACGCGGATGTCTTCCCGAAGTGTCGCGAACATGCCTTTCGGTCCAGTCATGGGTGAGCGAGCCCTACAAGCTACCCAAAGCCGACTGATTCAGTCAACTATCTTCCGAGTGTGGATTTGGTGACCGCATTGATCAACCCCCTGAGAATACGGACTTCCTCGATCTCGAGCCTGGCCCGGGCGACCAGCCGGCGCAGGCGCGGCCGCAGGCGCTTGGGGTTGGCGGGGTCGAAGAATCCCACCGCGATCATCATCTCTTCGAGGTGCGCATGCAGGTGCTCGATGTCGTCATGCGTCGCCGCCGTCGCGGTCGCAACGCCGGCCGGCAACGCGCCCCCCACCGCCGCCAGCCGCAGTTCATAGGCGAACACCTGCACCGCCTGAGCGACGTTGAGCGACACGCAGTCGGGGTCGGCGGGGATGTGCGCCAGCAGGCCGCAGAACAACACCTCTTCCACCGACAGGCCGTGCGACTCGTTGCCGAACACCAGTGCGATCTCGTCGCCGGCCGCCGCCGCCGCGACGGCAAGCGCTGCCGACTCGCGGCAGTCGACCATGTCGTGCGCCATTTCGTAGCTGTGGCCGACCGTCGCGATCGCCAGCCCGGTGCCCGCCAGCGCCGCCTCGATCGTCGGGACCACCTGCGCGGCAGCGAGCACGTCGTCCGCGTGGACCGCCAGCGCATCGGCGTCGCGATGCGGAAAGCGATGCGGCTGCACCAGCACCAGACGGGTGAGCCCCATGGTCTTCATGGCGCGCGCCGCCGCACCGATGTTGCCGGGATGCAGCGGACGAACCAGCACGACCCGGATGCGGGATAGCGGTGAATCTGGCGGTGTCGGTGATGGCGCGTGTGGCATGCGGACCGCAGCAGCGGGTCGGTCGGCTAGAATGGGGGCCGTTCTTTTCCAGCATCGCACGTTCCGCGTTCCCCATGCATCCAATGCTTTCGTTCGCGGTGAAAGCCGCGCGCCGTGCCGGCGGCATCATCAACCGCGCCTCTGGCAGCCTCGACACGCTCACCATCACGCACAAGTCGCTCAACGACCTGGTGTCGGAGGTCGATCGTGCCGCCGAAGACGCCATCATCGAGACCATCAAGGCGTCCTATCCGGATCACGCCTTCCTGGGAGAGGAAAGCGGCGCGTCCGGCAATTCCGATCACGTGTGGATCATCGATCCGCTCGACGGCACCACCAACTTTCTGCACGGCTTTCCGGTGTACTGCGTGTCGATCGCGATGGCGTTCAAGGGCGTTCTCACCCACGGCGTGATCTACGACCCGGCGCGCAACGACCTCTTCACGGCATCTCGCGGCGGCGGCGCCTACCTCAACGACCGGCGCATCCGCGTCGGCAAGCGCGAGAAGCTCATCGACGCGCTGATCGGCACCGGCTTCCCGTTCCGCTTTCAGGAACATTCCGATGCCTACGTCGCCATGATGAAGGACTTCATGTTCAAGACCGCCGGCATCCGTCGCCCGGGCGCCGCGGCGCTCGATCTCGCCTATGTCGCGGCCGGCCGCCTCGACGGCTTCTGGGAGATCGGCCTGCACCCGTGGGACATGGCAGCCGGCGCCCTGCTGATCCAGGAAGCCGGCGGGCTGGTGGGTGACCTCCAGGGCAACGATGGCTACCTCGAGAAAGGCATGATCGTCGCGGCGAGCCCGAAAATGTTCCCGCAGATGCTGGGGGTGATCGGGGCGCACCTGACGCCGGCGTTGCGGGGCGGCACGTAACCCTCAGGCAGCCTTGGCCGACCGAGACAATCGGTCGAGCAACAGCATGAGGTCCGCCGGCTGTCGGACCAGGTGGTACGACCACATCCCGAACCGACCATCGTTGTTGACCGCATTGCACCACCGATGTGCCGCGGCAGCCTTCACCTCGGCGTCGCCGATCTGCCCCTTGATCTCGACGACCAGGCGCTCGCCGCTGGTCAGCTCGACGATAAAGTCGGGCAGATAGCGACGCCGCACGCCATCTTTCCGATAGGGCACGATGAAACCCAGGTGATCGTTCTTCACCCATCGCGTCACGGCCTCATGCGCATCGAGCGCCGTTGCCGCCGCCTGCTCCCAGATGCGCGTATCCGCGACCATCGCGTTGAGGTGGCACTTCTTCACCGGCCACGGCTGGCGCCCGGTGAAGAACTCCACATGGCGCGTAGAACGCTCACCCGCCGGGCCGGGCGCAATGATCGGGCGCTCATGGTTCGCGCCGCTCTCGTCCACGGGATGGATGGCGTCGAACAGGATGCCGACCGCGTCCTGAAAATACGGATTCAAGGCCACGTCCTGCGGCGCGCGGTTGCCGTGGCAATCGAGCTTTGTCCGCAGAAAGCGTTGAGCATACGAGAGCATCTGCGGGAACAGGCGATGCATCGGAATCATGTCGCCCTTCTCGTGCTCCCACTGCCGCGACAGCACCTTGGCCAAGGTGAACGCGACCTGCTGGACGCGCACGTTTGATCGCCACTGCTCCAGGTTCACCACCGCCGTCGCACCGGGGCCATACGCCGCCAGCGCACCGTCGACCGTAGCAAGCCCTCTCATCAACGTCAGGTCGGGCACCGCCATCGGGTCGAGCACCAGCGTTGGCACGTTGGACCAGTCGATGGCAAGCCACGTCACACCCGGATCGATGTAACCCTCCACCACCGGAAAACGGATCTCGTAATCGGCCCTGGCAGCAACGGCGTAGATCTGATTCGCCGGTGGCGTTGGCGACGGCTGTGCCCCGCCTTCGACCTTGAACGGAATCAGTTCGAAGGGCACGCCGAAGACCTTGGCGGTTTCCTCGCGGAAGAAGCCGGTGGCTTCGTCCACGGCATATGAGGTACGGCGCAATGCTCGACCCACCACCTGCTCGCACAGCAGTTGCGAGCCGAAGGGGCGCAGGCCGACGACATGCGTCACCGTCGTGGCATCCCAACCTTCGGACAGCATTGCCACACTGATGATGCAGCGCACGTCGCGACCGGGCGGCACGCTCGCGTCGAGAGTCATCAGGCCGTTGACGTCGTCTTCGAGCACCTTGTGGTTGTGCTTGTCCACCAACGCCGAGTATTCCGCCGGCACCTTGTTGCCAGGCCAAGCCGTCTTGCCGATGGTCTCCAGCACGAAGCGCAGCCGCCGCGCCTCGTCGTTCTTGCCGCCGCCTTCGGCAATGTCTTCCGCCACCTTGCTGTCGACGCGAACGGTCCATTCGCGACCTGGCGCGTTGCGGAATTGCGCCGGCGCGGCCCCGTAGGCGCTCTGGCCGTTTGCCAGCCAGTCGTGCAGTTCCTTCGCCAGCGCCGTGTCGCGGCACACGATGATGAACACCGGCGGTACATCGCTCTTGCGATTTCCAGCCTGGTACTGAGCACTCCAGTCCGCGGCAGTCTGGCGCCACTCGTCGGCCAATTGGGTGATCGGCTGCGTGGCGTAGCGCATCAGCACCTCGGGCGTGAGCTTGCCCGTTGCGCCATCCTTCCCGGCGATCTCCTCTATCCAGCGCCACACGTTGAAATAGGCCGGGGTCTCGGTGCCGCCGATATCCTGCGTCGGCAACTGCGGAATCTTCACCAGCCCTGCCTCGATCGCCTCCAGCAGGCTGAAATCCGACACCACCCACGGAAACGGCTTGCCGACTTCGTTGCCGCTGCCTTGAATGAAGAACGGCGTGGCCGACAGATCCACACCCAGTCGAATGCCGTTGCCGCGCCCGCCCAGAGCCTTGTTGATGCGGTCCAGCCCTTCCACCCACACCGTGGCCTCGCGCGCATCGACATCGGCCGTTTCCTCATCGATCGCGAAGGTGTCCTCCGCGTCGAGCTTGCCACGGCGATACGCGTGATGCGCCTCGTCGTTCATCACCAGGATGGCCGAGCTGCGACCCTTGCGGTTGCCGAGCACACGACGCAGGAACGCCGCGTCGCTTTCGTAATAGCGAATCTCCTTTACTTCGAACCCGACGAGGCGGCTCTTCGGATCGCGCAGCTCCCGAACAATGTCGAAAGCGCCCGTCAACGCCTGTTGGCGGAGGTCGGCCTCGGTGAGATCGTCCTTTCCGCCGAGCTTGACGGTGCGCAACTTCTCCACCGGCACACCGCGCTTGACCACCCGCGCTGTCGTGCCGTTCACGTCGCCCATCTCGCGCCGCTCGAGGTTGTGCCAGTTGGTGATGAACACCTCGCCCCGGCGCAGATCGGGCATGCGATGCAAAGGCACGAGCTGGCGCGTGCGATACAGGCTCAACTCGTCGAGATTCGGATCCAGCTCTCGCAACCGGTCGCGGATGGTCACGTTCGGACAAACGATGAGCACCGTATCCGAGTAGGCGGCGGCCTGCGGCTGGGCCACCTTGTTCAGGATCGACCACGCCGAGAGCATGCCCATCACGGTGGTCTTGCCGGTGCCGGTGGCCATCTTCAACGCATAGCGCAGGAACGCCTTGTAGCCCTCGGCCTTGGCGTCGTCGCCGGGCTCGTCACCCGGCACGACTACGCCTTGCTTCAGATCGTCGGGCCCCTCGACCAGGAACAACACCGTCTCGACCGCTTCGAGTTGCGCAAAGAACAATCGCTCCTTCCGGTCAGGCGAGCGCCACAGGTCTAACAATTCGAGCGTGACCTTGGTGGCACCCGCATAGTCGCGACCGCGCCACTCCTGCACGCGTTGGCGGATCAGGTTGGCGAGATCGAGGAGATACTCCTGTCCCCTCGCCGCGTCGTCGAACATTGCCTGCTGCGCCCTTTCGCGGCGCCCCCGCGCCGCCCGCTCCGGGACGCGGAAGAAATACGAGGCCATGCGCCGACCGTCGCGCTTGTCGGGTTGCCTTGCAATCTCGATGTGCCAATGGTGCTTCGGCTCGTCGTACGGCGAGTTGATGATCGGCGCTTCGACGGCGTTGATCTGGCTCATGCTT
>JANMWG010000035.1:0-36707 GCA_031393885.1 Betaproteobacteria bacterium
CGGCAACCTGACCAACGACGGGGTCAACACCTACACCTGGGATGTGCGCGACCGGCTCACCGCCGTGGCCGGGAGCATCCCGATCAGCAACGTCTACGACCCGTTCAACCGGCGGGTGAGCAAGACCCAGAGCGGGGTGCAGGGCGGCACGCTGTACGACGGCTGGAGCGAGATCACCGGCTTCAACGGCACGGTGGTGAGTGCGAATTTTCTGAACGGGCTGGGGTTGGATGAGCGCTATGCGCGCACCAACACCGCAGGGGTCACCCACACCTACCTGCCCGATGCGATCGGCTCGACCACCGGCCTGGTGGCCTCCAGTGGGGCGATCACCGGGACTTTCACCTACGAGCCGTACGGCACCAGCACGCAGAACGGCGTGGACAGCACCGGGCTGCGGTTCACCGGCCGCGCGGAAGACACGCCGAACCTGATGTACTACCGGGCGCGGTTCTACAACCCCAGGACCTCGCGGTTCATCAGCGAGGACCCGATCGGGCTGGCGGGGGGGTATAACCTTTATGCATATGTCGGGGGCGGTCCCACGAATGCGACTGATCCGACGGGCGAGTGCCCGTGGGGCATACCAGTAATAGCTGGCGCTGTCATTGGTGGTGTCACCGGAGGCATCACTGCGGCGAATACACCGGGGCAGAATGTCTTTACCGGAGTGTTTGTTGGTGCAGCGAGTGGTGCCGTTTCGGGTGGGGTTTTTAGTGCAGCCGGTACCGTCGTAGTGGGTGCCATTGCTGGCGGTGCTGCAGATGCCGCAGTAAGTTGGCTATCTGGACAAAGAGTTGATCCGACCTCTGTAGGAACCAGCGCAATCTTAGGTGGACTCTATGGTATGGGAGGTTGGGCGTTCAGCAAGGCGGGAATAAATCCTTGGATTGCAACGGCCTCCATAGCTTTGGTTCAACTTGGCTTTACGGCACGCACAGCAAGCGCTGCTCCTCCGCCACGTTCGATACCTCTTCGATGTTCTCCTGGTCACTAAGGCATGGACTTCGAACCGATACTGCGCGCTGCTGCCATAGGTGCCAGCTATTCATTTGCCGCACTCTACGTCGGAAAAGCAAATACCAGCGTAATGAATCAATTGAAGAATCCGCAGCAGCGGCATAGAAGGCCAATGCTCGCATTGCTCGCGCTCATTTTTTTTGCACTGGGTTTTGTTCTACTGCTTTCCATGATGGCATCGTTGCGCGACCTTGGTGAGAATGTAGCGATGCGACCGGCTGTGGCTGGGGCGCTTTTCATGGGCGTGGTTGCAAGCTTTCTAATTGCGTTTACGTTTGAACGATTGGTAAGGGTGGCCGAGTAAAATCGCGAGCAGTAACGAAAGGGGCTAGGCTCACCCGCGCCGCGCGCTCGCGATCACGCCAGCGGCTGAGGGAAGAACTTCGCTTGCGAGCACTGTGCCCGAGGGGCAAAAATGCGCCTCTACGCCAATTCCATGACCGTCGTGGAGGTGTGTCTTCGTCACTGACCTGCAAGCCCCGGATGCGGCTGGGGAAATTCCCCCTCGCTACGACCGGCTCGCGTCGGGCTGCGATCTTTATGCATATGTCGGGGGCAGTCCCACGAACGCGACTGATCCGATGGCGAGCTTAAATGGGGTCAGGCTTGCATAACTGCATATTGAAACATCGATCGTTCGGTCGTCGGGAGTCTGTGCCACCGCCATCCGTACTTCCGGTGCGCCCTACCGCCGATCGATGTGTATGGCCATGAACAATCAAGAAGGTCCGGATCTGATTGAGAAGACGCGCCTTCTTTAGCAGGCGCACGTCATTTGGGTAGACACGCGGTTTATCATTCATCATCCCGTTGACGCTGAGTTTCTTCCCGTCTGGCACGATGCGCGCGGCAAAGGTCGCAGCCTGACCACCGTGACGTTGTGGCCTCGGCGCCCCGATTCCTGGGCCGGCTCGCCTATGGCGAGCCCGAAGATACTCGCATAGACGGCCATCGCCGTAGCTTGCAGGCAGGGCCGCTGTCCGGGCTATTTCATATTTTCCAAGGAGTAAGCCATGCTCACCGTTCGCGCCACTCTCGAACCAAACGGGCACGTTGAATTGCCGCCGGCGTTGGTGCAAACCAAACCAGTACCAGTGTTGGTGACGTTTCTGGAGCCGTTGACCGAAGCGGGCACGCCGCCTGGTGGTGGCGTTCCGAAGGGCAACATTGCCGCAACCTTGGCTTTGCTGCGCTCGCCAGAGTTTCTGGCTCTCCCGCGCTCTGACCCGGCGGAAGTTGAGCGGCGTATCGAGGACCTTCGCAACGACTGGAATGACGAGTGATGCGCCGACCCTACGTCGACGCGTGCCTGTTCATCTATTGGGTCGAGCGCTCGGGACCGGTCGCCGAGGCGGCCGTGCGCTGGCTGGAAAGTCAAGCCGATGCATCCATGTGTGTGTCGCCGTTGGTCCGAATGGAAGTGCTGGTGAAACCTATGCGGCGCGGCGACCAGGCCTTGATCCAGTCCTACGAGGCACTGTTGGCCAGACAGGAGTGGCTGCCGGTGGGCGACGAGATGTTTTCCCGGGCGCTTGGCCTGCGCGCGCAGTACGGCTTGAAGACCCCCGATGCGCTACACCTGGCTACCGCGCTGAATCACGGGTGCACAGAGTTCTGGACCAACGACGACCGATTGAAGGTGGCTGCGGGACCGCTGGCGGTGAATGTGTTGCGGTGAATAGCATAACCGGCTGACGCTGCGCGAACCGAGGGTACTCGTGGCGGTCTGCAGGCCTTCCTAGCTGGCTATTGGATCGGTGAGCCGGCATCTCGACAGCATCACCACATTCGGCTACGACGCGCGCAACCGCCTGATCACCCGCACCGATCCGCTGCTCCGGACCGAGACCCTGGTGCGAGACGGCAACGACAACGTCTTAAGCCGCACCGACCGTAAAGGCCAGATCACCACCACCACCTACGATGCGCTGGACCGGCCGCTGATCACCTGGCAGGGGGGGCACCACCACCCGCACCTGGGATGCTGCTGACCGCCTGACCCAGATCGCCGATACCGCAGAATCCAGAGGGTCAGGCCTGCATAACTGTCTATTGACCTGAGGTGCCTGCCGCTGATGTGCAACCCGAGGCGGTAGCGACTATGGTCGTTTCGCTGCCCTGGCCTGAGGTTTGTTCTTGTTGTCCTTCGGGGTGACGAAGCCGATCGGTCGCGAGGTGGCGGCCGGTGGGCGCATGAGTTGCCGGATCGCCTCGAGGATGCCGACGATGGCCTGGTCGTGGGAGGCGAGTTTCTTCTCCAACTGATCGAGTTTGGCAGCCAGTTCCTGGTTCGAGGCGAGCACTTCGCGCAGGCGCACGAAGGCGCGCACCACGTAGACCGAGGCCTCGATGGCGCGGGGCGAATTGAGCACCGTGGCAGCCATGATCGCGCCGTGCTCGGTGAAGGCAAAGGGCGCATAGCGCCGACCGCCCCAGGCGGGTTTGCCGGTGTGCAAACTTGAGGTCGCAAATTGCGACCTCAAGTCAGCAAGCTCCTCGGCGTTCAACTGGAACATGAAATCGGCCGGGAACCGCTCGGCGTTTCGCCGGACCTGCTCATTGAGTCGTCGCGTTTCCACCCCGTAGAGCGCGGCCAGATCGGCATCGAGGATCACCTTCTGGGTACGCAGCAGCAGGATCGCCGAGGCGATGCTCCCCAGCGGATACCGCGGTGGTGCCGGTGGCGCGGGCTTGATCATCGCAGCGCTGCCTGTCGCGACTGCGGGCTCATCGCCCGGCTTGGGCGAGGACCCCGTCGAGCATATCGATGACCAGTTGCTGCTTGGTGCGCGGCAGTCGTGCGATGCGCTCCATCTGGTGCTGCACCGGCGGTCAGATCTTGCACGAACACATTCTCGTCGGAATTGACCCCCGGGTGACAAGCTCTCGAACTGGCCTCGGGTGTCTGCGCCCCGGAATAGTCGACGTCCATGTGGCGGGTAAAGGCGGGCGTCATCGGCTTGTCGATCTGGTGCTCAAGCCAGCACTTTGAGGCCGTGCTTCTCCACCACGGCCAGCAGCTTCAGGGCCATGCCACTCGGCCGCTTGGTGCCGGCCTCCCACTTCTGCACCGTGGACTCGCTGGTGTTCAGGAAGCGCGCGAACACCGGCTGGCTGACATGGGCGCCCTCGCGGATTCGTTTGATCTCGTCCGGGGTGATCTCCATCGGCGCCATGAGGCAAGATTCGTCGAAGTTGCGCATGGTCGCCTTGTCGCTGGTCCCGGCACGATTCAGCCCCTGTGCAGCGCTGTAGATGGCCTCGAAGGCGTCACTCTTGAACCTGGCTTTACTTGTCATCAGATAGCTCCAGCAAGTCACCCTGACTCAGCGCGGATGCCAACTCGGCTTCCGTCATACGGCCGTAGGCCTGCGCCAGTTTCTTGAATGTCGCGAGCTCGTCGGGGTCGATGTTGGCGCGGTCCTTCTTGGCAAACAGATACGCAAAAACCCAATGGCGCCCGCCCTTTGCCAAGACGATGGAGCGGTGCATGTTGTCGTTCAACCTCTTCTGGCTATTGCCCGTCACCGAGATCACGCAGCGCCTCCGGATGCAGCATCAACTTGTGGCGCTTGCGCAGGGTCGTGACCTTGGGATCGAAGTTTCGTCGCAGATCGTCGTGCTGTTCGCCCACGAAGCTCGAGATCGCCCGGATCTCGCGATCTTCCATCGCACTCAGTTCATGCACCGGCCGCTCGATCGCCCGGCAGTCGCGCAGGAAGGTCGTGAATCGCACCCGGGCCAGCGCCTCGGGGTCGCTGAAGACGATGAGCAGGTTGTCTTCGTCTCTGGCCTTGGTGGCGTCGGGGTAAGGATCGTCGATGAACCAGGTTGCCGCCTGTCCACGGTTCTTGAACTCGACCAGCAGCTCCTGGCAACGCCGCGCCTGATAGGCCCAGACGCGGTGCTTCAGTTCCTCCAGCAGTGCCTCGTGGCCGCCGGCGTCGATACGCTGGTCCCAGCGGATCAGGCCGCCCTCCACCTTGCCGTCGTCGGGGCCGGCCACGTAGCGATGCGGCACGAGCCGTTCGATCTCGTCGTCGGCCGCCGTTTGCACGGCGCCACATAGATACCAGGCAGCCATGCTGAGCGTCAGGTAGGTCAGGCGAGAGCCGATCAGGCAGCGAGCCCATGAGGCATGCAAGGTGCCTGCGTAGGGCCGCGGAACGTACTGCGGATCATCGCGCTGGCGGGCATCCTCCTGGAAGGCGTGGTCATCCTCGTCCCAGGCCAGCAAGGTCGGGAAGTCCAGGATCGATCGGCCCTCGGCGAAGCTCTCGTTGAGCGCGAAGTGATCCTCGCCGATGCCCACCAGGGGTTGAAGCCAGCGATTGATCTCATGCTGGAGTTCCAGCGATACGCGCCCGCGCGACTCGAGCTTGGCGGTCGCCGCCGGCCGGCGACGGCCATGGGCGCGAAGCAATGAGACGACTACTGCTTCCCGGTCGGCATCGGGCAGATCGGCGCGGTATCGACGTTGTTCGTCCGGCGACCAGCCGAAGTACCCCGGCTGCACCGAGATCAACGCACGCCGAAGTGCCGGCGGCCAGTGGCTCGAATCATCATCGTTCATCGAGCGGCTTGCGAGCGGGTGGCTACACGACCTTTTGACGATCGGCGATCAGCAGCTCGTAGACGTAGTTCTGCACCATGATCTGATGGCTCGCATCGAGCGCCAGTTGCAGGCCGTGCTCGAAACGCGCGGGCGTGTTCGGCGTGGCGGCAGTGCGCTCGCGCGCGCTGCGGATGGTGGCTTCGGTCTTGATCTGGATCAGCTCGTCGGCGATGTCGTGCTTGAAGTCGAACGACACCGACAACTTGTCGCGCGGGTTGCCCAGACTGCGGTCGGCCTCGATCATGGCGCCGTTGCGGCTCAGGTTGGTGATGACGGTGGCGATCGGCGCTTCGCCTGCGGCCTGCCCGGTGAGGGTCACCGATGCCGCGATCTCGACCTTGATCCGGACGCCGGCCCGCAGGGCCGTGCTCTCGATGGTGGTCGGAAACGACAGATAGAGCTGGAACAGCGGCGCCAGCAACACCCGCTCGACACGCACCGGAAACGTGAACACGCTGGTGCCGGAGAACACCCTGACCGTCAGTTCCTCGCCCGTCTTGTAGTTGACGCTCATGCCGTTTTCGCGCGGCAATTGCAGCAGCAGATACTCATTGCGGATATAGCCGATGAGCATGGTGAAACACGGGGCTGCGCCGCCACGTGGCGCGCCGATCAATTGCAGGCGGGTACCGATGGCGAGCTGCATGTCGGCGAAGCGCGCGCCGGTCGACGGGGCGCTGGCGTTGGAACTGCCTTCGTTGCTGGAGCCAGGTGGGGCGGCCATATGGCTTTCGAGGAAAGATGTTGTTTGAATATCCGCATAGAGTAGCCCGAGTCGGTTCCATCGCGCTAGCGCAACAAGGAACCGTCAGCCCGAGTACGCGATCAGCCGTCCGCACGAGACGATCGCCAGCCACACCACGATCGATACCAGTGCGTGCAGGCGGGCCTGCATCGGCGGCAACGCCCCTGCGGGGCAGCCTCGCGCCGCATCGGCCACGAAAATGCCGTAGACCATGGTGTTGCCCGCCGCCACGCACAGCAGCAGGATTTTCCAGCGGAACGCCGGATTGGTGATCAGCTCGCCGGCTTCGGCGGTGAACATCACGAGCCCCGCCGGGACGGCGATACACCCACCGAGAATCGGCCAGCGCAACAGCGTCTTCGACAGGTCGGCGACGTTCCCGCCGCGCGTGAGTCCGAGCAGTCGAAAATCGAATACCAGCACCGGACCGACGATCAGCAGCATGCCCACGACGTGGGCGATGTTCGCCGCCGGGAACATCCAGGTGCTTGCCGCGATCATCCGTCCGAGGCCCGTGGCGGGTACACCGCCGGTCGGCATGCCCCGCGGCGACGCCAGGCCCGGCGCCGCGGCGATCGCGAGCACTACCAACAGGCCGAACCGATACCGCATCCGTGACGCAAATCCGACTTTCATCACGGTTGAGTATGACAGCCGACAACGTGATGCGCTTTGCGCGGGCGCCCGGACCGCGCCTGTTATCGATCTCGCGGCGATCCGCTGTCTTTACGCTTTCTTGATGCTGCAAGCCGAAGTCTCTACACCGCCTTGATAGTCGGCCGCCTACGATCCCGGTCATCGAATACGCCTTCGTCGAGGAATTCATGGACGTTATGTTTCTCGGTGCCGCCGCGCTGATGTTTGCCGCGCTGATCGGCATGGTTCTGGGGTGCGACCGGCTGGGAGTGCGCAAATGACCTGGCTCTATCTGCTCGGTGGTGCGGCATCGCTCGGCCTTCTCGTCTACCTCGTGGTGGCCTTGTTGAAGGCGGAGGAATTCTGATGACAGCCCAAGCCTGGACCCTGCTCTTTGCCTACCTCGTGATCCTGCTGGTGCTGGCCTGGCCGCTCGGCCACTGGCTGACCGTCGTGGCCGAAGGCCGCCTGCCACGCTGGCTCTCGCCCCTGGAAAAAGCCGAACGTGGCCTGTATCGGCTTGCCGGTATCGATCCCGCCGGGGGCATGGAGTGGAAGCAATACGCACTGGCGCTGGTGAGTTTCAACTTTCTGGGGGTACTCGCCGTCTACGGGCTGCAGCGGCTGCAGGCGTTGCTGCCGCTCAACCCGCAGGGCATGGCCGCCGTCGGTGAGGGCTCGTCGTTCAACACCGCGATCAGCTTCGTCACCAACACCAACTGGCAGGGCTACGCCGGCGAATCGACGATGAGCTACCTCACGCAAATGCTGGCGCTGACGGTGCAGAACTTCTTTTCCGCCGCCACCGGCATCGTCGTCGTGATCGTTCTGGTGCGCGGCTTCGCGGCGCGCTCATCGGCCGCCATCGGCAACTTCTGGGTCGACCTGACGCGTGTCACCGCCTATGTGCTGCTGCCGCTGGCTATCGTGTTCGCGGTGTTCCTCGCGAGCGAGGGCGTGATCCAGAATTTTGCGCCTTATCAGGCCGTGACCACGCTGGAGAGCACCACCTACCAGCAACCGAAGGCCGGTGCGGACGGCCAGCCGCAGAAGGACGACAAGGGCAACGTCGTGATGGAGGACGTCAAGACCGCCACGCAGACGCTCGCGATGGGCCCGGTGGCGTCGCAGGAAGCCATCAAGATGATCGGCACCAACGGCGGCGGCTTCTTCAACGCCAACTCGGCGCATCCGTACGAGAACCCGACACCGTTGTCCAACTTCGTCCAGATGCTGTCGATCTTCCTGATCCCCGCGGCGCTCGTCTTCATGTTCGGTCGCATGGTCGGTGATCAGCGCCAGGGCTGGGCCGTCCTGGCGGCGATGACGGTGATCTTCGTCGTGGCGGTGGTGGCGGTGACGGCCGCGGAGCAGCAAGGCAACCCGGTGCTCACCGCCCTCGGCGCCGACCAGAGCGCTACTTCGATGCAGGCCGGCGGCAACATGGAAGGCAAGGAGACGCGCTTCGGCATCGCCGCGTCCGGGTTGTTCGCCGCCATCACCACCGCTGCCTCGTGCGGTGCGGTGAACGGCATGCACGACTCGTTCACGGCTCTTGGCGGCATGGTGCCGATCGTGTTGATGCAACTGGGCGAAGTGGTGTTCGGTGGCGTCGGTTCAGGGCTGTACGGGATGCTCATCTTCGCCATCCTCGCGGTGTTCATCGCCGGGCTGATGATCGGTCGCACGCCCGAGTACCTGGGCAAGAAGATCGAGGCCTACGAGATGAAGATGACCTCGATCGCCATTCTGGTGACGCCGATCCTGGTGCTGGCCGGTACCGCGATCGCGGTGCTCGCCGATGGCGGCAAGGCCGGCATCGCCAACCCCGGCGCGCACGGCTTCTCCGAGATCCTGTACGCCTTCACCTCGGCGGCGAACAACAACGGCAGCGCGTTCGCGGGTTTGTCCGCCAACACACCCTTCTACAACACGGTGCTCGCGGTCGCGATGTGGTTCGGGCGTTTCGGCGTGATCGTGCCGGTACTCGCCATCGCCGGCTCGCTGGCGGCGAAGAAGCGCCTCGCGGTCACGGCCGGCACCTTGCCCACCCATGGACCGCTGTTCGTCTCGCTGCTGATCGGCACTGTGGTGTTGGTCGGCCTGCTCAACTACGTGCCGGCACTGGCCCTGGGGCCGGTGGTCTAGCACTTCATGTCGCTGGCTTCGAAGTGAGCGACAACCGGAGAACCTCATGAGCACCCAACGTGCGTTTTCGCTGTTCGACCCGGCGCTGCTGCAGCCCGCAGTCGCGGCCGCCTTCCAGAAGCTGGACCCCCGCGTGCAATGGCGCAATCCGGTGATGTTCGTGGTGTATGTCGGCAGTGTGCTCACCACCATCCTGTGGGTACAGGCATTGGGCGGCAGCGGCGAGGCGCCGCAGGGCTTCATTCTCGAGATCGCGCTGTGGCTGTGGTTCACGGTGCTGTTCGCGAATTTCGCCGAGGCCATGGCCGAAGGCCGCAGCAAGGCGCAGGCCGCGTCGCTGCGCGGCATCAAGCAGACGGTCATGGCGAAGAAACTGAAGGAGCCTCGCTACGGCTCCTCGTGGTATCCGGCACGCGCAGACGAGATCGCCAAGGGCACCGTGGTGCTGGTCGAAGCGGGCGATGTCATCCCGCTCGACGGCGAGGTCATCGAAGGCGTTGCTTCGGTGGACGAAAGCGCCATCACCGGCGAGTCGGCGCCGGTGATCCGCGAATCCGGCGGCGACTTCGCGTCGGTCACCGGCGGTACCCGCGTGCTGTCCGACTGGCTCGTGGTGCGCATCGCGGTGAATCCGGGCGAGTCGTTCGTCGACCGGATGATCGCAATGGTGGAGGGCGCCAAGCGGCAGAAGACACCGAACGAGATCGCCCTGACCATATTGCTGGTGGCGCTCACCATCGTGTTCCTGGTGGTCACGGTGACGCTGCTGCCGTATTCGCTGTTCAGCGTCGGGGCCGCCAAGGCAGGCGCACCCGTGACCATCACCGCGCTGATCGCGCTGCTGGTGTGCCTGATCCCCACCACCATCGGCGCCCTGTTGTCGGCCATCGGCGTGGCGGGCATGAGCCGCATGATGCAGGCCAACGTGATCGCGACCTCCGGTCGGGCGGTCGAGGCCGCGGGCGACGTTGACGTATTGCTGCTCGACAAGACCGGCACCATCACGCTGGGCAACCGGCAGGCGTCGGCGTTCATCCCCGCGAAGGGCGTGACCGAGCAGGCGCTGGCCGACGCAGCGCAGTTAGCCTCGATGGCCGACGAGACGCCCGAGGGTCGCAGCATCACGGTGCTCGCCAAGCAGAAATTCAACGTGCGCGAGCGCGAACTGACGGCTCAAAAGACCACATTCGTTGCGTTCACCGCGCAAACCCGCATGAGCGGTGTCGATGTCGTCGGTGCCGACGGGACCGTCCGCACGCTGCGCAAGGGTGCCGGAGACGCCATCCGCAAGCACGTCGAAGCGTTGGGCGGCAGCTTCCCGGCCGATGTGCAGGCCGCGACCGACGATGTCGCCCGCAAGGGCAGCACGCCGCTGGTGGTGGCCGATGGCGCCAGGGTTCTCGGGGTGGTCGAACTCAAGGACATCGTCAAGGGTGGCATCAAGGAGCGCTTCGCGGAACTTCGCCGCATGGGCATCAAGACGGTGATGATCACCGGCGACAACCGGCTCACCGCGGCGGCAATCGCCGCGGAAGCGGGGGTTGATGACTTTCTGGCCGAGGCCACGCCCGAGGCCAAGCTGAAGATGATCCGCGACTACCAGGCCGAAGGCCGGCTGGTGGCGATGACCGGCGACGGCACCAATGACGCGCCCGCCCTGGCACAGGCCGATGTGGCGGTGGCGATGAACACCGGCACCCAGGCGGCCAAGGAGGCCGGCAACATGGTCGACCTGGACAGCAACCCGACCAAACTGCTGGAGATCGTCGAGACCGGCAAGCAGTTGTTGATGACGCGTGGCTCGCTGACGACCTTCTCGATCGCCAACGACGTCGCAAAGTACTTCGCCATCAACCCGGCCATGTTCGAGAACACCTATCAGCAACTCGGTGCGCTGAACGTGATGGGACTGGCGAGCCCGTCGTCGGCCATCCTGTCGGCCGTGATCTTCAATGCGCTCATCATCGTCTTCCTGATCCCGCTGGCGCTGAAGGGCGTGAAGTACCGCGCCGTCGGCGCCGCCGCTCTCCTGCGCCGCAACGTGCTGATCTACGGCCTCGGCGGCCTGATCGTGCCGTTCATCGGCATCAAGCTCATCGACCTCGTTCTCACGGCAGTCCACCTTGTCTGAGGTATCCCAATGACTTCCATCCTTCGTCCCGCGCTCGTCATCTTCGCAGTACTCACCGCACTGACCGGCGTGGCCTACCCGCTGCTGGTCACCGGGATCGCGCAGGCCGCCTTCGCCGACAAGGCGGCGGGCAGCCTGATCGTGCGCGACGGCAAGCCGATCGGATCGGCGTTGATCGGGCAGAACTTCAGCGACCCGCGTCACTTCTGGGGTCGCCCGTCGGCGACCGCGCCGATGGGCTACAACGCCGCCGCCTCCAGCGGGTCCAATCTCGGGCCGATCAACCCGGCGCTGGCCGATGCGGTGAAGGGCCGCATCGAGGCCTTGCGCGCGGCCGATCCCGGCAACCTGGCGCCGGTTCCGGTCGACCTCGTCACGGCCTCCGGCAGTGGTCTCGACCCCGATATCAGCGTCGCCGCCGCCTGGTATCAGGCGCCGCGGATCGCGCGGTTGCGCGGGCTGGCGTCGCAGGCGATGACCGAACTGATCGAGCGTCACACCGAGGCCCGGTTACTGGGTTTTCTGGGCGAACCCCGGGTCAACGTGCTCCAGCTCAATCTCGCGCTCGACGCGATGCCGGCCGCCAGGGAATGAACGATGTCGCAGTTGCGGGAAACCCGAACTGATTCCACCATCTCGCGCATGAGCCGTCACCCCATGGCCTGTGCCTGACCGACGATGACCGACGACCAACGCCCGGATCCCGACGCCCTGCTGGCGCAGATTCACGAAGACGAGCGGCGCGGGCGTCGCGGCAGGCTGCGCATCTACTTCGGGTCCTCGGCCGGCGTTGGCAAGACCTACGCCATGCTGCTCGCCGCGCGCAAGCTCGCGGCCGATGGGCGCGACGTGGTGGCCGGCGTGGTCGAGACGCACGGGCGCAGCGACACGGCGGCACAGCTCGAAGGGTTGGCGGTGCTGCCGAGGGCGCAGCTCGATCACCGGGGCCGCGAGGTAACCGAATTCGATCTCGACGGCGCGCTCGCACGAAGGCCGGGGCTGATCCTGGTGGATGAGCTCGCGCATTCCAACGTGCCGGGATCGCGCCATCCGAAGCGCTGGCAGGATGTCGACGAATTGCTCGCCGCCGGCATCGATGTCTACAGCACGCTCAACGTGCAGCACCTCGAGAGCCTGAACGACGTCGTCGGCGGCATCACCGGCATCGCCGTGCACGAGACCGTGCCCGACACCTTCTTCGATGGCGCCGACGAGGTGGTGCTGGTCGATACCCCGGCCGACGAACTGATCGCGCGTCTTGCCGCGGGAAAGGTCTACCTGCCCGCGCAGGCCGAGCGCGCGGCGCGCAACTTCTTCCGCAAGGGCAACCTGATGGCGCTGCGCGAACTGGCGCTGCGCCGCACCGCCGATCGCGTGGAAGACGACGTGCAGGCGTATCGCAGCGATCGCGCCATCGGGCAGGTGTGGAAGACCGAGGCGGCGCTTCTGTGCAGCATCGGTCCCGGCGACGGTGCCGAGCATGTGGTGCGCAGCGCGGCGCGTCTCGCCCAGCAACTCGCCGTGAGCTGGCATGCGGTGTATGTCGAGACGCCGGCGCTGCAGCGGCTGGACAACGCCCGGCGCGAGCGCATCCTGCACACCGTGAAACTCGCCCGGGAGCTGGGCGCCACCACCGCCGTGCTGTCGGCGCAGCACGTCGCCACCGCTCTGATCGACCATGCGCGGCATTACAACCTCTCCAAGCTCCTGATCGGACGCGGCGGGTCGGCGCGCTGGCCGGGGCGCCACGCGCTCGATCGCACGCTTGCCCGTCAGGCACCCGATGTGGATCTCATCGTGGTCGGCGCGGGGCGGGGGCAGGCGCCGCCGGTTCATCGGGAGCCCGCGAGCGATGGCGTCGCCGTCGGTGACGGCAGACCCATGCGCTATCTGTGGACTGCCGCCGCCTGTGTCGGTACGACGTTGCTGGCGTTGCCGATGCCGCCATACTTCGATCTCGCGAACATCGTCATGGTGTTCCTGCTCGCGGTAGTCGGTGTGGCGGTGACCCTGGGTCGCGGCCCGGCGGTGATGGCGGCATTCCTGAACGTGGCGGCGTTCGATTTCTTCTTCGTGCCGCCGCCGCTGTCGTTTGCCGTATCGGACGTGCAATACCTCCTGACCTTCGCCGTGATGCTGGCGGTGGGCCTGGTCACCGGACAGATGACCGCCGGCCTGCGCTACCAGGCCCGGGTGGCCACGCATCGCGAGACCCGGTCGCGCGCCTTGTTCGAGGTAGCCCGGGAGTTGTCCAACGTGCTCATGACGGAACAGGCGGTTGAGCTGGCCGAGCAGGCCATCGCGCGCGAGTTCCGCGCGCAGGTCCGCATCTTCGTGCTCGACGAGAACGACCGGTTGCGGGCGCCGAAAGCGGCCGCCGAGGGCCTGGATCTGGGCACCGCGCAGTGGGCACTGGACCACAACCAGGAAGCGGGCCTGGGCACCGACACGCTGTCCGGCAGTTCGTGGTTGTATCTCCCGTTGAAGGCGCCGATGCGCGCACGCGGCGTGCTTGCGTTGCACCCCGACCAGCCCCGTCTGCTGCTCATTCCCGAGCAGCGTCAGCAGTTGGAGACCTTCGCGGCGCTGACCGCCATGGCGCTCGAACGCGTGCACTACGTCGAAGTCGCGCAGCAGGCCACGGTGCAGATCGAGTCGGAGCGTCTGCGCAATTCGTTGCTCGCGGCGCTGTCGCACGACCTGCGCACGCCGCTGGCGGCGCTCGTCGGGCTGGCCGACACCATGCGTCTGAGCCGCCCCGCGTTGAGTCCGCAGCAGGCGGAAATGGCCGCTGCCATCCTGGAGGAAGCCACGCGGATGAGCGACATGGTCACCAACCTGCTCGACATGGCCCGCATCCAGAGCGGGGCGATCCGGCTGCGGGTGGAGTGGCAATCGATCGAGGAGATCGTGGGCAGCGCGATCAACTCGGCGAAGGCGGTACTCGCGCAACGCAAGATAACCGTCGGCATCCCGCCTGACCTGCCGCTGGTGGAATGCGATGCCGTCCTGATCGAACGCGTCATCGGCAATCTGCTGGAGAACGCCGCCAAGTACACGCCGCCCGAGTCTCCGATCCGGATCGGGGCCCTGGTGATCGGCGACGAGGTTCGCATCAGCGTCCGTGATCAGGGTCCGGGCATCCCGCCAGGCCGCGAGGAAGCCATCTTCGAGAAGTTCACGCGCGGCGACGCCGAGTCGGCCACCCCTGGCGTCGGGCTCGGGCTGGCGATTTGCCGGGCGATCGTGGAAGCGCATCGCGGCCGTATCTGGGTCGAGAACAGTGTGCCGATCGGTAGCATCTTCACCTTCACCTTGCCGAAGGGAACGCCGCCCGTGGTCGATCTGGTCGAACTGGCCGATGATGCGCCATCGGCAAATGGCCCAAGGGAAGAGGCATGAACACCGCGACGCCAGTGGCGCTGGTACTCGAAGACGAACGGCAGATCCGGCATTTCGTACGCGCGTCGCTGGAGGAAGAAGGGTGGCAGGTGTTCGAGGCGGGCACGGTGCGGCAGGCGCTGGTGGAGGCGGGCACCCGTCGCCCCGATCTGGTCGTCGCCGATCTCGGATTGCCCGATGGCGACGGCATCGGCTTCATCCGCGAGTTCCGGACGTGGTCCGGTGCGCCCGTGATCGTCCTGTCGGCGCGCACCGACGAGGCGGACAAGGTGAACGCGCTCGACGCGGGCGCCGACGATTTCATCACCAAGCCGTTCGGCGTGGCCGAACTCCTGGCGCGGGTGCGGGCGAACATGCGACGGATCCGGTCCGAGAGATCCGCCACCGGCGCGATGTTCCGCTTCGGCGACGTCGAGATCGATTTCGCGGCCCGCATCGTGCGCCGTCAGGGGCGGGAGGTGCATCTCACCCCGATCGAGTACCGCTTGCTCGGCGTGCTCACGGCCAATGTCGGCCGGGTGCTGACCCACCGGCATCTGCTGCGCGAGGTGTGGGGTCCCTCGCATGCCGACAGCACGCACTACCTGCGGGTGTTCATGGGGCATCTGCGGCAGAAGCTCGAAGACGACCCGGCCCAGCCGAAGCACATCGTCACCGAGTCCGGCGTGGGGTACAGACTGATTCCGGATTAGCCCACGACGTTCCTTGGGGCACTGGGGCACTGGAACTGGCAAGCGGGGGGGCAACTGGTTTAACCTTGGGGTGACCCGCAGTTAGTATTCGCATCCAGGCGAGCTTGGGGTTCGAAACAGGAGGCAGGTCACTGCTCTACCCTGTACTCGTTCAGATCAGTCACAACGGCATTTGCCTCCCTGGAATCGAGCGGATGGCCATCGCCCGATGGCGCGATCGCAGTTGTGCAGGAGTGGCTCTGCGACATCTTGTAGTCCAAGTCGTTGTGGTATTCGCCGCTTCCGTCCAGATGACGCGTGCTCTCTTGGCTTCTAGATTTCTTGGCGGTTTCCGTTGAGCAGTGATGCGTGACCGGCGAGCACATCATCAACAAAATAGCCCGCCCCAGCCAGCGCACCAGTACCTAATGACTTCCCATTTCAGTTTGTCGGGATCAATCTTCGATACCTGATGCGTCAATTGTAAGCGCGCCAGGTTCGTCGACCTTAGAAATAACCAGCTTGTCGACGCTGACTACCATGCTTGGTCGGATAATGTCAGGGCTAGGTCCCGCGTGCGTCGCAAGCACGCCGAAATTGACACCGATAGTCCAAATACCGGTCTTTATCCCTTGCTTCTTGAGCAGTATTTTCGCTACTTCAAGAAGTTCAAACTGAAATTGTGTTGCGTTATCCATTGGTCAACTCACTGTCTTATATGTCCAAGATGAAGGCGTATCGAGCCGATTTTGATATCTCTTTGTCTCCACGCGTGGCAACAAATCAATTACTGCCCCCGTGGCAATGAAACAAGATACTTGGCCAGGGTCTAAAATCTTAATGAAGACGTTTTCCCGATGGGGGCCATTATCTGGATTAACAACTATTGGCATGACGAAATTTGGCTCACCCTCCGCTTTACTTGCAATAGCCTCGACAATCCAATGATTGAGACTTACGCCATCGCGACTAGCTTTCTGATGCACTTTTCGATGAAGCGATTTGCTCATGCGAAGCGTTACGCGCCCACTAAACTCATCTTCGAGATGTTCGACGTCAGGAAACGGCTTTCCCTTCTCTGCAAATATCTTCTGGGCAGTTCGAATCACCTCTATTGCAGCGCTATATGCTTCGGGCTGCGTGTCGCCGTAAATCTTTAAATCTGGCAGTTCTGCAACCCTCGCCTCGAACACATCTGCCCCGCCCTCCTGAACAAGACGGACCGACACCCCGTACTCCTCAGGCTTCGGCATCTTTATCTCCCACGATGATTTCAAGTTCGCTCTGATGGTCCTTCAGAACCCTCGCAATATCTCGGGGGTAATTGGACCTCATTTGTGTGCGCTTCCCGTGCCCTGCGTCATAACTGACCGTTGTAAAGTCACTAAGACCATCATGCGTGACCACATGATGGCCTCCACTGGCGCATTTCCTCACCTCAAATTTAAGGCTGACGAGCAATTTCTTCAGTTCGTTACCGGTCATGCTGGCCGACTTGGCCTGCAACGTAGAGATGGCATCAGAAACCTTACCCATCGGCGGAGTGTGACACCGCCCGTGGTGTCATGCAAGCGCTCGCAAAATTTGGCTGCTGGTGCGCGGGGCTGCGGGTGACTCCATGAGACACGAGGTCAGGTTCTACGGTACTCGCGGGCGACAGCTACCAAGGGAGGCCCCCCGGCTTTGCCGGGGGATTGTTACCTGGCCTCGTCGCAGAGTGTCAGGTAGTCCCGAAGCCGTCGCAGTTCTTCCCGCAAGATCCGCGACCGTAGCCCATGCCGCAACGCGTTTGTCGCACTCGCGGCCTTGCCCGCCTCAGATCGCGGTCCCGTCGAGCGAGTCCACGGTTGCCACCGATAGGATCGCCGCGCTTTGCTGTGCCCGCCGTTCCGCGGTCCAGCCATCGTTCACTCCCAATAGTTCGTTTGCTGGACTCAACAGATTTTCCGCGCCCGCCCGCGCTCGCGCGCGCTTTTTCCTCGGCGCCCGTGCTGTTGTTGACCTGCATCAGTCCCGAGACATTGGTTTGCCCGACAAATGCCACAGCACGCGGGTGCTTGATCTCTGCGATTGACTCAGCGGTGGCGCGGGCCTGCCCTTGAACTTTGAGGGCGAGCCGCAGGTACATCTCCGGCGCGTCGATGTGACTGCCCATATTCAGCGCTGCACGTCGAGCCAGCTCCGCAAACATCGTATCCAGGGCTTGAGACCTCCCAGTGGGACGGTTAATCTGCGAGATGTCGCCCTTCCGACGGTCAACCATGCTCAATGTGCTCTACTTCGCGCGGCTGCGCGAAAGCTTCGGCCTCGATACCGAACGGCTCGATCTGCCTGCCGAAGTCGGTGACGTGGCCGCGCTGACCGCCCTGCTGCGTGCCCGCGGCGACGCCTGGGAACGCGAGCTGGCGCCGAACCGGTCGTGGCGGGTCGCCGTCAACCAGGACATGGCCCGCCCCGACACCCCGGTGCGCGACGGCGACGAAGTCGCCTTCTTTCCGCCAGTCACCGGAGGCTGAGCCCTTGAACGCGATCGCGAGACCCGAAGTTGCCGGCCGCACCGAAGTGCGGGTCCAGACCGGGGACTTCGACGTTGGCGCCGAAATCGCGCGCCTGCGCGCCGGCAACGCGAGCATCGGCGCCGTCGCCAGTTTCATCGGCGTCTGCCGCGACCTGAACGACGGCGACCGGGTTGCCGACATGGTGCTCGAACACTACCCGGGCATGACCGAGCGGGCGCTCGAACGCATCGCCGCAGATGCGCGCGGCCGTTGGGACCTGATCGATATTCTCATCGTGCATCGCGTGGGCCGCATGCTTCCCACCGACCAGATCGTGCTGGTGGTCGTCACCGGCGGGCATCGCGGCGAAGCGTTCGCCGCCTGCGAATTCCTGATGGACTACCTCAAGACCAAAGCGCCGTTCTGGAAGAAGGAGCAGACCGCCGAAGGTTCGCGCTGGGTCGAGGCCCGTGCCGATGACGATGCCGCCGCGGAGCGGTGGAAATGAACCCGCCGCCCGAGCGCCCGAAGGCGGGTTCGCTCCCGCCGGCGGGACGGCGCGCAGCGCGAAGGGTGCGCCGATGAGCACCGTCCGGGCACGCGAGGTGTTGGCCGCGAAGCGCAAGAGCGAGGCCGCGGCGCGCACGCCCAAGCCGCAGATCCGCATCCTGTTCCGCAAGGCCATTGCCATGGGGCCGGGCAAGGCGGAGTTGCTGCAGGCGATCGAGCGCACCGGCTCCATCTCGGCCGCCGCGCGCGAGATGGAGATGTCGTACCGGCGTGCCTGGATGCTGGTGGACGTGATGAACCAGAGCTTCCGCCAGGCGCTGGTCTCGACCGAGACTGGTGGTCAGAAGGGCGGCGGCGCGCACGTGACCGAGTTCGGCCAGCAGGTGCTGCAACGCTACCTCGACATGGAGGCCAAGGCCGCCGCGGCCGTGGCCGACGAGATGGCCGGGTTCGCGCGGTTGATGGCGAAACCCCTGGCCGGTTAGCACCACCCTCGTAGCGGTCGCGCGCGCCGCGCCGCGCCGTTCTGCCCCTGGTTTCAACGGGGGGTCGACGGCGACAAGCCTTTCCCCACCGGCACCCGAACCCGGCGGATGCGATCCACCATCGCCACTATTGCGGTTGCGTTGTGCATGTGAAAATATAGCCCTGTGAATTACCGTGCTGTTGCGATCGTGGCGAGCGTCGCGCCACGGCCGCAACGGGAGCCAACGATGAATCCAACCGATGTGCGAACCGGCCGGTGGCGTGCGGTATTGGTTTTCCTTTGCCTCGCATTCTGGACCTGCGTGGCACCGGCCACCGAGCGGGTGGTGGTACTGACCAGCTACCCGCAGGAAGTGTTCGCCGCGTTCGAGGCCGCGTTCGAGCGCGCCAATCCGGATGTCGATGTCGAGGTGCAGTGGCGCATGCCGGGCGATGCGCTGTCGTATCTGCGCGCCGAGGGTCGTGGCAAGGTCGATGTCTATTGGGCGGCGTCGTATCGCAACTTCAAGGCTCTCGAGCGCGACCACCTGTTGCGGCCGTCCTCGTCATCGTCGTCGGCGCCTGCCACGGTCGGTCCCTTGCCGTTGCGCGATCCCGATGGTTTCTTCGAGGCGGTAGAGCTGGCCGGCTACGGTCTGGTGGCCAATGGCGCCTACCTCGCCGCCCGGGGATTGCCGGTGCCGCATGAATGGAGCGACATCGCCGACGATCGCTATGCCGGTCATGTGATGTTGCCGATTCCATCGAAGGTCGGTTTCGCACCCGGGATGATCGACGCCATCCTGCAAGGGCAGGGGTGGGACGCCGGCTGGCGGCTTCTGTCGCGGATCGCCGCCAACGCGGCATTGCTCGGCGCCGGCTCGGGCACGATCGTCGACGAGGTGCGTGCCGGTCGGCGCGGGGTCGGCCTCACCATCGATTTCCAGGCCAGCCAGGCGATCGCCAACGGCGCGCCGCTGGTGTTTCGCTACCCCACCATCGGCGGCTACAGCGTCGCCCACGCCGGTCTGCTGGCCGAGGCGCCGAATCCCTCGGGCGGCGAGCGTTTCGCCCGGTTCCTGGTATCCGCCGAAGGCCAGGCGCTGCTCGCGGGCCCGGACCTGCGCAAACTGCCGATTCGCCCCGATGCCTATGTCGGCGCCGGTTTTGGCGTCGATCCGTTCGCCGACCCGAGCGCGCCAGCGTTGCGTTACGACCCCGATCTCGGCCTGGGTCGCACCGCGCTGGTGAGTGCGTTGTTCGATCAGTTCGTGACCCGGCGCCACGCGGCGCTGGTTGGCGCGTGGGAACGGTTGCGGATCGCGCGGGTGGCCGCAGCGGGCGATCCGGTTGCGAGCATCGCCGTGGACGCCGCCGAAGCGACGCTCACCGCGATGCCCCTGACCGCGGCGCAAGCCGGCGACCCGGCGCTGGCGGGCATCTTCGAGCGGCGACGGCGCGATTCGTCCGCCGAGATCCAGGCGCGCGCGCTGGAAGAGTCGTGGAGCGCGTTCTTCGATGACAACCTCGCTGCCGCGACCCGGGTCGCGAGCGGTGCCGGCCGTCGTCTGGAGCGGCAGTGAAGTTGCGGCGTTCGCTGATCGGGACCGCCGGTGCGATCGCGGCGGTCTGGCTGGCGCAGGCCGGCAGCGCGGTAGAGCCGGCGCTCGTCGATGCCGGCGGGAGACTGACCGTTGTCGACGCCTCGCGGGACGCCTGTTCGCTGCCCGCACCCGGACTGCCAGAAGCCAGGCGCGACGCTTTTTTTCGGGGGCGCAACCGGTTACGGCAGGTGTGGATCGCGGCGCCTTCCCCGGACCAGGCAGTCGATGGCCTCGGCCCGGTATTCAACCGGCAGTCGTGTATCGCCTGTCACGCGCGTAACGGACGCGGTTTCGCGCCGGATGGCCCGGCGGAGGAGATGCGCGCGATGCTGGTGCGGCTGAGCCTGCCCGGCAGTGGGCCGCACGGCGCGCCGGTTCCGGTGCCGGCGTATGGCGATCAGCTCAACGACGGCGCGATCCCGGGGGTGCCGCGCGAGGGCCGTGCCGCCGTCACGTATTCCTATCGCGTGGTGAGTCTCTCCGGTGGCGAGACCGTTCAGTTGCGTCGTCCGGAGATCGGCTTTCGCGACCTTGCGTTCGGACCGCTTAACGCCGACGTGCTGGTGTCTGCGCGTATCGGGCCGGCAGTCTTCGGGCTCGGCCTGCTGAACGCCGTTCGCGACGAGACACTGATGCGGCTGGCGGCGCGGCCGGGCGGGCACGCCGGGCGCCTCAACCAGGTCTGGGACGACGTCGCCCGGCAACGGGTACCGGGACGTTTCGGCGCGAAAGCGAATCAGCCCTCGGTGCGGCAACAGGTCGCATCCGCTTTCCTCGGCGATCTGGGCATCACGTCGGCGCTATATCCACACGAGAACTGCGCGGCGGCGCAAAGCGCCTGCCGGTCCGGAACTGCGCGGCGGCGCAAAGCGCCTGCCGGTCCGCCCCCGATGGCGGATCGCCAGAGCTTTCGGAGACACAACTCGATGATCTGGTCACGTATCTCGAATGGCTGGCGGTGCCGGCGCGGCGCGACCGCGATCGGTCCGAGGTGCGACAGGGCGAACGACTGTTCGCCACCTTCGGTTGCGCCGACTGTCATGTGTCGCAACTCATGACGGCTGTCCCGGACGCAGCAAGCGATCTCCACGATCAGGCCATCCAGGCCTGGACCGATCTGCTCCTGCACGACCTCGGCCCCGGCCTGGCCGACGGACGGCCGGCCTTCGCCGCATCGGGTAGCGAGTGGCGCACGGCGCCGCTCTGGGGCATCGGCCTCGCGGAACATGTGGGTGGCCGTGTCGGCTACCTCCACGACGGGCGCGCACGCACGCTGCTGGAGGCGATCCTCTGGCACGGCGGCGAGGCCGACGGCGCCCGCGATGCGGTTGCCGCCGCCGCGCCCGCCGAACGCTCGGCCTTGCTCGCTTTCCTGAAATCGTTCTGATCCCTTGGACCGACCAACGACGGCAGGTGCCAGCGTCCCTCCCGGGGCGGAAGGCGGCATCGTCGATGATCTCGAGGTGCGGCTGCAGGTGAGCTTCAGGCGCGCGCTGGCCATGGGGCCCGGCAAGGCGGCGCTGATCGCGGTGATCGGGCGTACCGGCACCATCTCCGGTGCGGCGCGCGAACTGGAGATGCCATTTCGCCGCGCCTGGACGCTGATGGGCGAGCTGAACACCATGTTCGCCCGGCCGGTGATCTCGACCAGCACCGGCGGGGCCGGCGGAGGCGGTGCAACCGTCACCGCGTTCGGCCTGCAGGTGCTCGAGCAATTCGAGGCGATGGACCACGCGGTGAATCTTGCCCTCGATGCCGACATGCGCGCGTTTGCCCGATTGCTGCGCGTCGGTGATACCGATGTCGGCGATACCGATGCTTGACGCTTCGCTATATCCGTGAGAACATAGCGACAGCCTGGAGCGTTCCTCCCGTTCGCTCCCGGCTGGTCAGGTCGAGGTTGAAGCGGCGCCCGGGGGCGGGCGCCGCTTTCGTTTCTTTGCCGCGGTGGCCGCACTTGACCCTTTCGCATGGCATCGGTAGCCTGCGCCCGTCGTATTCGAAACGACATCACGCCGCCGGCCAACCACTGCCGGTCCGGCGTGGCAAGCCCATAGCCCCATGTTGACCATCACCCCCACCGAAGTCCTGGTGCCGCTACTGCTGACGCTGAAGGTGGCGGGTTTCGCCACGCTCGTCGCGTTCGTCGCCGGCGTGGCGATCGCCTGGGTGATCGCCCGTTTCGAGTTCCCCGGGCGCGAGGTGGCGGATGCCGCGATGACGCTGCCGATGGTCATGCCGCCCACCGTGCTCGGCTACTACCTCATCGTGCTGATCGGGCGTCGCGGCTGGATCGGTGGTTGGCTCGATCGCAGCTTCGGCATCAATCTCATGTTCACGTGGCAGGGGGCGGTGATCGCCGCGGCGATCGTGTCGCTGCCCCTGGTGTACAAGGCGGCGCGCGCGGCGTTCGAGGAGGTCTCGCGCCAGACCGAGAACGCGGCCCGCGTGCTCGGTGCATCGGAGTGGACGGTATTCGTGCGCGTGACCCTGCCGCTCGCCTGGCGCGGCATCCTCGCCGGGGTGATGTTGTCTTTCGCCCGTGCCATGGGCGAGTTCGGCGCCACGTTGATGGTGGCGGGAAGCATTCCCGGGCGCACCCAGACCTTGTCGATCGCCGTCTACGAAGCGGTGCAGGCCGGGCGCGACGACGTGGCCAATTTCCTGGTCATCGTGACCTCGGTGGTGTGCATCGTCGTGCTGGTGGGCTCGTCGCGCCTGTTGCGGGCTCGCAGCGCATGAAGCTGCGCGTCGACATCGAGCGGCGGCTGAAATCACGGGATCGCGAGTTCCACCTGCACGCGCAGTTCTCCTGCCAGCGGGACGTCACCGTGGTGTTCGGTGCGTCCGGATCGGGCAAGAGCGCGACCTTGCAGGCGATCGCCGGTCTGCTGCGACCGGACGCCGGCAGCATCCGGCTGGGCGAACGGGTCCTGTTCGACGCCGCCGCTGGTGTGGACGTGCTGGTTCGCGATCGGCGTGTCGGGTATGTATTCCAGGACTACGCGCTGTTTCCGCACCTGACCGTGGCCGGTAACGTGGCGTTCGCGTTTCAGCGGTGGTGGCAGCGGCGCGCGCCGGTCGCCGTGGCGGAGCGCGTCGCCGCCATGCTCGACGCCTTCGAGATCGGCCATCTGCACGCCAGCTATCCGGCACAACTGTCGGGTGGACAACGCCAGCGCGTGGCGCTCGCGCGCGCCATGATCCGCGAGCCGGAACTGCTGTTGCTCGACGAGCCGTTCAGCGCGCTCGATCCACTGCTGCGCGAGCGCATGCGCCACGAGTTGCTCGACCTGCGCGAACGCTTCGGCGTGCCGCTGGTGGTCATCACCCACGATCCGGACGATGTGGCGACACTGGCCGATGAAGTGGTGGTGTTTCGCGAGGGGCGCGTGACCCGCACCGGCGACCGCTCCGCGGTGTTCGGCGAGGTCGAGTCGGGGCCGCAGGTGCGGCGCGCGGTGCGGCGGTATCTGAGCGACGCGGCGTCATGAATCCCGCATAAACATATTGCGACATTGTCGTTGTATCGACTTGTATATTTCGACAGCTTCGGCTAACGTTATGTCATGAAAAATACAGCGTCCCGAAAGGGGTTCGTTTGCGCGCCGTCCAGGCCGGACCCGCGAGCCGCACCGAAAATCATTGGGCGTGGACCGGCCGGGCTTCGATGGACCGCGATGGCGCTGGCGTTCGCGGCACTGCTGGGCGAACCCGCTTACGCACAGGAAACCGAAACCGAAGCCCGCCTGCGCGAAGTCGAGGCGATGATGCAGAAGATGGCCCGGGAACTGGAAGCGCTCGAGCTCCAGGTGACCACCGAACGTGCGCAACGCGAGGCGGCGCAAGCCCAGGCAGACGCGACGGCGGCAGCGATGAAGGCCCAGGCCGAAGCGAAGATGCAGGCGGAGGCGAAGACACCAGCTGCGCCAGTACCGAGCCGCGAGTTGGCCGATATCCGTGCCCAGGCGCAGGAAACCCGCGAACAACTCAATGCCGCCCAGCAGCAGCTCGACCAGCAGACGGTCAGTGCCCGCTTCGCCGATGGCGTGTTCTTCGAAGATCCCCGCGGCAACTGGTCGATGCGTCTGGCGGGTCGCGCACAGCTCGACTACCGCGGCTACAGCCCGGATGCGGCGCTGGCCGATACCTTCAGCATGCGACGCGTGCGGCTCGGCGTTCAGATGGTTCTCTTCAAGGACTTCGCGCTCAACGTCGAGGGCGATTTCGCCAGCGGCGATCCGACCGGTACCGCCGCCCAGACCAGCCAGGGAACGCTGGGCTATCTCGAGTATCAGCATTTCCCGGGCATGCGGCTGCGACTCGGGCAGTTCAAGCCTCAGTTCGGCATGGAGCAGACGTTGCTGGACCTGCAGAGCGACTTCATGGAGCGGGCGCTGACACAGAATATCCTCGACGGTAACTTCCTCAACTACGACCGCGGCGTCATGGTCCACGGCGCCCCGCTTCCCGGTCTCTACTACGCGGTTGCATTCACCAATGGTACCGGGCTGAACCGCGAGGAGCGCCAGTCGAACGCCCAGGACGCACGGGCCGATAGCAAGGATGTGACGGCACGACTGGTCTACGATTTCGGGCGTCTGTTCCACACGCCCGATTCGATCCTCCATTTCGGCGTGTCGTACAAGGGCGGTACCGAGACCAACAGCACTGCCAATCCATTCTCGGCCCCGGCCGCACGCACCGAAGCCCGCGGTCTCACGTTTTTCACGCCCGCGGCATTCAACACGGCCACCGGGCGGGCCGAGAACATCGACCGTTCGATGTACGCCTTCGAGGGATCGGTCACGCGCGGACCCCTGCGCCTGCAAGCAGAGTGGTGGGAGGCGAACTACAGCGGTGCGCGCAACAGTCCGGCGCCGGAAGTCAGCTATACCCGCGGCATCCATGCCGGGTACGTGAGCCTCCTGTGGCTGATGAGCGGCGAGAACTGGGCGGATTTCTATGCCGGCGGCTACTGGCAGAAGATCAAACCCGCGAACCGTTTCTCGTTCGAGCCGGGCGGTGGCTGGGGCGCATGGGAACTCGGTTTCCGCTATAGCTATTTCGACGCGTCCGATTTCCAGAATGGCAATCCGGCCAACACCGGTCGGCTCGGGGCGACCGCGCCGGTGACGGTCTCGGCCAACAAGGCCGATGCCTACACCTTCCAGCTCAAGTGGATCCAGAACCAGTTTTCGCGCGTGCTGCTCGATGTCGTCACCACGCACTTCTACTCACCGGTGAGCGTCAACGGCATATCGATCCGCAAGGAGCAGGCGGTGATGGCTCGTTTTCAGATCGATTTCTAGAATGACTGCCACTACTTTCCAAATTCAATTCCGCTCGCCGCGCCAACCGGGGAGCAGGTTCGCATCGGGGGCGTTTTCCTGGCGATCGCGGATCCTTCGTTATCTTGCCCTGCCGCTGCTGCTGGCGGCGCCCGCTGCGCACGCGGTCGATCTCACCGTGTCGGCGGCGGTCAGCCTGCGCGATGCCTTCGTCGATATCGGTCGCGAGTTCGAACGCGCCAACCCGCAGCAAAAGATCCTGTTCAATTTCGGCGCCTCAGGCCAGTTGCTGCAGCAGATCAGCCGCGGCGCGCCGGTGGATGTGTTCGCTGCCGCCGATCAGGACACCATGGATCGCGCGGAGCAGCAGAATCTCATCGACCGGCGGACCCGCGTCAATTTCACGCGCAACCGATTGGTGCTCGTGGTGCCCGCCGACGTGGCTGCCGTACCGGCCCGGCTCGAGGCGCTGGGCGATCCGGCCTGGAAACGCATCGCCATCGGCAACCCGGATTCGGTGCCGGCCGGGCGCTATGCCAGGGGCGCGCTGGAAGCGGCCGGCTTGTGGGACGTGCTCAAGCCGAAACTGATCAACACCCAGAACGTGCGCCAGGCGCTCGACTACGTAGCGCGTGGCGAGGCCGACGCCGGGTTCGTCTATGCGACCGACGCAGCCGCGATGTCGTCCCAGGTGAAGCTCGCGGTCGAACTCGCCACGCGCGAGCCGGTGCTGTATCCGGCGGCGGTCGTGAAAGGCGGTGGCAATGCGCGGGGTGCGGGGTTGTTCCTGGGTTTTCTGGTGACGGAGCCCGCGCAACGTATTCTCGCGAAGTACCAGTTTCTAAAGCCCTGATCCGGTGCCGGTATCCGGTTCGTTCAACTGCAAACAAGGAGAAGACGCAATGAAGCTCAGTGCCCGCAATCAATTGAAAGGCGTGATCACCGACGTGATCAAAGGGGCGGTGACGACCGTGGTCAAGGTCGAAGTGCGCAATCCCGCGATCATCTCGGCAACCATCACCAACGAGGCGGCGGCCGATCTCGCGCTCAAGATCGGCGACAGCGCCACGGCGATCATCAAGTCGAGCGAGGTCATCATCGGCAAGGAATGACCGGAGCGATCGTCCGGGAGACTGCTATCCTGCGCCGCGAAAGGAGACTGCCATGGGCGTTTCTGGTTTCGCGGCGGTTGGTATCGGGGCCGCCTTCGGCGCATGGTTGCGCTGGTTTCTCGGCATCGCGCTGAACGCACTGTTCCCCTCGCTGCCGCCCGGCACGCTGGTAGCCAATCTCGTGGGCGGGTTCCTGATCGGGATTGCCGTCGAGGTGTTCGGTACCCGCGCCGGCCTGCCGCCTGAATGGCGATTGTTCGTCGTCACCGGCTTTCTGGGCGGGTTGACAACGTTCTCCACGTTCTCGGCTGAGGCGGTGGGCCTGCTCTCGAAAGGTGAACCGGGCTGGGCGTTGATGCACATCGCCGCGCATCTGTGCGGATCGCTGGTGCTGACGCTGGCGGGAATCCAGTTGGTGCGGATGATCCAGGGAGGCTGACCGCGCCGCCGGGCGGAATTGGCCCGATCGTTGCCGATTTCGGGTCACGGGATGTCTGCGTTGTCGCGTTGTCGCGTTGTGACGATGTGACGATGTGACTTACGTTACATCGTTGTAGCGTATATTACAGTTGCCTGCGATCCCCGCGCAGGATCACTGAATCCGTGTGTCGCCCGGCGGATGCAAGGAGATGCCTGTCATGTCCTGTCGCAAGTGTGTGGCGGTAACCCTGATGGCCCTGCTCGCGATCGCCGTCATCGCCGGTAGCCTCCTGTACAGGGGTGTCGTCTCCGGCGGGTCGACCGCCAAGGATAGGGAGGCGCCCGCGATAGAAGTCGCCACGGCCCAGTGGCTATTGCACCGTAGCGTGCCGAGCGCAATGACGGAGCAGAAGAACCCGGTGGACCTCGCGGCGAACGGCCCCGATGTCTCCGCCGGGCGGGAGCTGTTTCGCAAGAAGTGCGAAATCTGTCACGGGTACGACGGCAGGGGCAAGACGGCAGTCGGCGGGGCGCAGTACCCGCGAGCGCCGGACCTGCGGGACGCCAGCGTGCAGAGCCTTGCGGACGGTGAACTGTTCTATCACATCCGCCACGGCATTCGGAACACGGGCATGCCCGGCTGGGGAATGCCGGATCGTGAGCTATGGCAATTGGTGGCCTACCTCCGGCAACTGCCCAAGGTCTCGGCGCCCGGTGGTCCATCGACCGGGTCGCAGGTCTTGCCGCCCACCCCGGCAGCGCGATACGTCGGATCGGCCGGGTGCAGGAGTTGCCACACCGATATCTTCGATCGCTGGCGCAAGACCCGCATGGCCAACGTGGTCCGGGATCCTGCCGAGCATCCGGACGCGATCATCCCGGATCTGCTGAACGCGGATCCGATCGTCAAGTTCACCAAGGCCGACGTCGCGCTGGTCTACGGCAGCAAGTGGAAGCAACGCTATTTCCAGAAAGTCGGTGATGACTACTTCCCGCTGCCGGCGCAATGGGACGTGACCCACAAGAAGTGGAAGCCCTATCACGTGGCGGATGGCACCGACTGGTGGACGAAGTTCTATCCCACGGACAACTCGCAGCGACCGACCGGCCCCCTGTGCGACGGCTGCCATTCGGTCAACTACGACATCGCCACCAAGAAGGTGACCGAATGGAACGTCGGCTGCGAGCGATGCCATGGGCCGGGCAGCGAGCACGTGGCCCTGAAAGGCCATGGCGGCATCGTCGATCCCTCACGTCTCGACTACGTGAAAGCCAATGACGTTTGTATCCAGTGCCACTCGCAGGGGCAACCCGTTGCCGGCGCCATTCAGGGCAAGTACTACGACTGGCCGGTCGGCTTCCATGTCGGGCAGGGTGCCTTGAGTGATGTCTGGAAGCTGGAAGAGCACAAGCTCGGTGAAACCACATTCACGCATTTCGCCGACGGCACCGCGCACAAGAACCGCATGCAGGGCAACGACTTCGTGCGGAGTCTGATGTACACACGCGGCGTGACCTGCTTCAGTTGCCATGACGTTCACGGCACCAAGCACGAAGCGGTTCTGTGGAAGCCCGCCAACCAGATTTGCCTGGACTGTCACGGGCCGAACCAGCCCAATGGCCCGCATGCGCCCACGATCGAACAGCACACGCATCACAAGCCCGACAGCGCGGGCAGCCAGTGCATCGAGTGTCACATGCCGAAGATCGCGCAGACCATCGGCGACGTCAATGTCCGCAGTCACACCTTCCACTTCGTCACGCCGGCGAAGACTGCCGTGGACGGCGTGCCGAACGCGTGCAATGTCTGCCACAAGGACAAGCCGGTTGTCTGGACAACGGCGGCCCTGAAGTCGTGGGCAGATCGTTCTCGCTGGCGAATGGATGAGTGACGCGCAGGGCTGTGATCTTTAGGGCCGGGCGGCTCGTCGTCAGGGCCGCGTTGGTCGTTCTTATGGCGCTCGGCCCCGGGGATGCGCTCGCCTATCGGCCTTTCGACTCGACCGATGCAGACGTGGTCGGCGAAAACGAGTTCGAACTGGAACTGGGCCCGATCGGGCACTTGCGGCAGGGCGAGAACAGGTTCTGGATTGCGCCTGCGGTGATTGCCAACTTCGGATTGAAGGGTGATCGTGAAATCGTGCTCGAGGGGCGCGGCAAGACGCCGACGGGATCGGCATCCGGCTCCTCGCCGATGCAATTCGGCGATACGGCGCTGTCGCTGAAACAGATCCATCGACGCGGTGTCCTGCAGGATGCGGCCGGGCCGAGTGTCGCCAGCGAATGCGGGGTGCTGCTCGCGGAGATCAACGGTGCGCCGGGTACGGGCGCAGGCTGTATCGGTATCCTGTCGCACCGGGCGACATGGGCCACTGCGCACGTCAACGCGGGTGCCTTTCTCGATCGTGAGCACAACTGGAAGCGCGTCCTGGGATTCATCCTCGAAGGTCCGCACGAATGGACCGTCCGTCCGGTGATGGAACTGGTCACGGAGCGCGCCGGCAACGGTAACTGGTCCAATGCGGTGCTCGTCGGGATGATCTGGCGGCTCGAGGATCACCTCTCCCTGGACGTCGCGGTGCGCACCGCCCGTACCAATACGCAGCCGGTACATGAGTGGAGAGCAGGTCTCACGTGGGCTTTTCAACCAGGAAGACGGTAGTTCGCGTCCAGCGCGATCATGGTGGCGATGGCGGCGATCGTCCGGTCTCAGCCGCTTGCGAGCAACCTCACCGATGAAGCCGCCGAAGCAATCACGGCGGCCCCGAGGATGATCCAGAGGGTGTCGATCCTGGTCTTCAGCATGAGCCCGATCGTCACCAGGGTAATCAGTAGCGTGAGCGAGTCGACGATGGCGGCGCTGGCGAGCGGAACCGCGGCGGCCAGCAACAGCCCGGCGCTCGACAACACAACCGCCCGCAACACGGCCTTGACCCGCGGATGCTCCGCCTTTCGACCCACGAAATGCACCAGAGGAATGATCAGCAGCGCCGGTGTCGTCATCGCCAGCCAGCCCGCGATGGCACCGGGAATCCCGCCGGCGAAATAGCCGACGCTGACGAGGTACAGACCCACGGGTCCGGGCGTGGCGCGGCTGATCACGACGGCTTCGTTCAACTGGCTGTCGGTGATGACAGAGCGCTGGATCACCAGCTCGTCGCGCACGATCGGCAGCGAGGCGAGACCGGCGAACGTGGTCATGGTCGCCTTGAGCAGCACGAGATACAGGACCACCAGATTCATGTTTTCCCCGGCGGCAGGAGCAAACCCGCGACCGCCGCGAGCAGCAACACTTGCACCGGCGGCATCGACAGCACGACATCGAGCACAAAGGCCGCGCCGACAAACAAGGTCGGGTACAACCAGTTGTCACGCTTCACGTAAGGCTTGGCTATGGTCCAGCAGGTCATGATGGTGATGCCGACTGCGGCCGCCATGGCGCCGTGGATTGCCAGTGCACCAGTCGGGTTGTGGCTCAACCGGTCAAAGAAAATCGTGACCATGATTGCCAGCACGGAACACGGGATCGACGCGGCGAGCAGCGCCACCAGCGCGCCGGGCAGGCCGCGCATGAGCCATCCGACACCGGCGCAGAAGGCGAGGACGTTGGTTCCGGGGGTAAGGCGGGAGAGTGCGAAGCAAAGGCCGAAGCGCGGCTCGTCGATCCAGGCGCGGCGCGCCACGATTTCGCGGTGCAACACCGCGATGGTGGCACTGCCGCCGCCGAACGTGAGGTTCGCGTAGCGGGTAAACACGGCACCGACGCGCCAGAGGGTGATACGGTCGGTCATCATTCCGCGCCACCGCCCACGATCTCGTTCAGCGCCAGCGGTATCGTCGTCACCAACGCCGATGCGGTGATGCCGAGCGGTCCGCCGAGCGCCTTCTTCAGGCGGTCGGCGGCAAGACCATGCACATGCACGGCAGCCTGCAACGCATCGAACGGCGCGGCGCCCTGGGCGATCAGCGCGCCCACCAGCCCGGCGAGCACGTCGCCGGTGCCGGCGCTGGCCAGGCCGGGATTGCCGGTGGTATTGATGCACCACGTGCCATCGGCGGCGGCGCAGATGCTGCCCGCGCCCTTGAGCACGACAAAGGCATTGAGGCGTTGCGCCAGGCGGACGGCGGCGTCGATGCGATCAGCTTGAATCGCGGTAGTGGTTTCTTGCAGCAGCCGCGCTGCCTCGGCCGGATGCGGGGTGATCACGGTGGGCGCGATGCGCCGCGCCACCTGCGATGCCAGGAGCGCGTCGCCGGCGATCAGATTGAGCGCGTCGGCGTCCAGCACCAGCGGCACCGTGACCTCGAGACTCGCTTGCAATACGCGCCGTGCCGCTTCGCTCTGTCCGAGACCGGGGCCCACCACCAGCACGTTGGCCGCGACACTTGCTTCGCGCACGGTGCGCAGCATCAACTCGGGCTGCACCGGGTCGACGCTCGGCGCGTCGTCGGCGAGCATGCCCGCTACGACCTTGCCGGCGCCGGCGTGCAAGGCGGCACGCGCCGCCAGCAGCGCGGCGCCGACCATGCCGGGCGCGCCGCCGATGATGCCGACGGTGCCATAGCTACCCTTGTGGCTGTTGGCGGTGCGCGGCGCGATTGCCCGCCGCACCACGCTGGCGTCGAGCACGATGCCGCCGGGCAGATCGGCATCGTCGGTGTCGAGCCCGAGACTGTCCAACACCACATACCCGGCGTGATCGGGGCCGTCGAGGGTGAGCAGGCCGGGCTTGAGCGCGATGAAGGTGATGGTGGTGGTTGCCCGCACGGCGCACCCGAGCACACGGCCGGTATCGGCGTCGATGCCGCTCGGGACATCGAGGGCGAGCACCGGGATGGTGGCGGCATTCATCCGCTCGATGGACTCGGCAAACACGCCGGTCACGGGGCGCGTGAGCCCGATGCCGAACAGGCCGTCGATCAGCAGGTCGGCCTCGAAGGCCGGTGGCAGCGCGGTCAAAGTGATTCCGCCTGACACCTGCCATGCCGCAAACGCCGCGGCCGCATCTGTTGGCATGGCTGCAGCGTCGCCAGGCAGTACCACCCGCACGTCGAGCCAGGAGTCGCGCAGATGGCGCGCGGCCACCAGGGCGTCGCCGCCGTTGTTGCCGGCCCCGGCCAGCACCAGCACGCGCGAGCCGGCACCCAGCATCGCCCGCGCCTCGCGTGCGGCTGCCACGCCTGCCCATTCCATCAGCGGCGGTGGGGGAACGGCGGCGATCGCGCGACTCTCGATGACGCGGATCTGTGCGGTGCGGAACACGCGCTGCGAAGCGGCCATGTCGATGGTGGTTCCGGTCCGGTTGGCAACGCCGTGAGTGTAACGCCCGGTGCCGGCACGGCCGTGCCGGCGGCTTCGCTATAATTCGCGATTGCCGTCCTGCTCCCCGATCCGTCTCATGGCCGTCCTGATGCAGTTGCGCGGGTGCGATGCGCTGTCGTCGTTTCGTCTGGAAAAACTCGTCTCTTCGCTGCGCGCCGCAATCCCGCGGGTGGCGGCGGTGTCGGCGGCCTACATCCACTTCGTCAAGCTCGATCGAGCGCTCGACGCCGCCGGGCGCCGGCGACTCGAACAGGTGCTCGAATACGGGCCGCCCGTTTCGCCGACGGCCGACGGGTTGTCGTTCCTGGTTGCGCCGCGTCCGGGCACCATCTCGCCGTGGTCGTCGAAGGCCACCGAGATCGCCCGCCAGTGCGGGCTCGATGCCGTGGCGCGGCTCGAGCGCGGGGTGGAATACCGGATTCGTGCGACCAGCCGGCTGACCAGCGCGCAGAAGCAAGGCGTCGCGGCCTTGATCCACGACCGCATGACCGAAATGGTGCTCGATGCCGCCACCGCACTGGAGCGCGTGTTCGCCGACGTGGTGCCGGCACCGGTCGCCACCATCGACCTGCTCGGCGGCGGCCGCGAGGCGATAGCAACGGCCAATCGCCGTCTCGGCCTGGCACTGTCTCCCGACGAGATCGACTATCTGGTCGACGCCTTCACCACCGCGGGCCGCAACCCGAGCGATGTCGAACTGATGATGTTCGCTCAGGCCAACTCCGAGCACTGCCGCCACAAGATCTTCAACGCGTCCTGGGTCATCGACGGCGCGCCGCAGCCGCACACATTGTTCGGCATGATCCGGCACACCCATGCCACGACGCCGGCACACACCATCGTCGCCTACGCCGACAATGCGGCGGTGATGGCAGGGGCAGAAGTCGCGAATTTCGTCCCCGGTGCCGACGGCACCTACCGGGCGCACCGTTCGCTCACGCACATCCTGATGAAGGTCGAGACCCACAACCATCCAACCGCCATCGCCCCGTTTTCCGGCGCAGCAACCGGCGCCGGCGGCGAGATCCGCGACGAGGGCGCAACCGGACGCGGCGCCCGACCCAAGGCCGGCCTGACCGGCTTCACCACCTCGCATCTGCGCATCCCGGGCCACGGGCAACCGTGGGAGGCAGGGCTGGGCGGCAAGCCCGATCGCATCGTGTCCGCGCTCGACATCATGATCGAAGGGCCGATCGGCGGCGCGGCGTTCAACAACGAGTTCGGACGTCCCAATCTCGCCGGCTACTTCCGCACCTACGAGCAGATGGTCGGCGGGCGCAGGCGCGGTTTCCACAAGCCGATCATGATTGTCGGCGGCCTGGGCAACATCGGCGCCGACCAGTCGTTCAAGGCTGAAGTCCCCGACGGTGCCGCGCTGGTGCAGCTCGGCGGCCCGGGCATGCCGATCGGTCTCGGCGGCGGCGCGGCATCGAGCATGGACACCGGTGCCAACAGCGCCGATCTCGACTTCGACTCGGTGCAGCGGGGCAACGCGGAGATGCAGCGCCGGTGCCAGGAGGTGATCGACCGTTGCCGTGCCCTCGGCACCGACAATCCGATTCTCTCCATTCACGATGTCGGCGCCGGTGGCCTGTCGAATGCGCTACCCGAGATCGTGCATGGCGCCGGCCGCGGTGCGGTGTTCGATTTGCGCTCGGTGCCGTCGGAAGCCCCGGGGATGTCGCCGCTGCAGATCTGGTGCAACGAATCGCAGGAGCGCTACGTGCTCGCCATCGATCCGCAGAAGCTCGCGGTGTTCGAGGCCTTTTGCCGACGCGAACGGTGTCCGTATGCCATCGTCGGTCACGCCACCACGCGCGAACGTTTGATCGTGGACGATCCCCTGTTCGCCAATCGTCCGGTCGACATGGATCTCGAAGTGTTGCTCGGCAAACCGCCGCGCACCCTGCGCGATGTGCAACGCATCGAGGGCAGCGCAGCACCGTTCGATGCGTCGCGACTCGATGTGCGCGAGTCCCTCGACCGCGTCCTGCGTTTTCCGGCGGTGGCGAACAAGTCGTTTCTGGTCACCATCGGTGACCGCTCGGTCGGCGGGATGACCGCGCGCGACCAGATGGTCGGCCGCTGGCAGGTGCCGGTCGCCGATGTCGCTGTCACCGCGATGGGTTTCGATACCGTTCTCGGCGAGGCGATGGCGATGGGAGAGCGCGCGCCGCTGGCGGTCATCGACGCGCCCGCGTCGGGCCGGATGGCGGTGGGCGAGGCGCTGACGAACCTGGCGGCGGCCCGCATCGGCGCCATCGCGCGGGTGAAGCTGTCGGCCAACTGGATGGCCGCGGCCGGCCAGCCGGGGGAGGACGCGGCGTTGTTCGACACCGTGCGGGCGGTCGGCCTCGACCTGTGTCCTGCGCTCGGGATCAGCATCCCGGTCGGCAAGGACAGCCTGTCGATGCGCACCGCGTGGCGCGATGCCGACGGCGATCACGAGGTGACGTCGCCGGTGTCGCTGGTGGTCACCGCATTCGCCCCGGTGATCGACGCGTGCGCGACGCTGACGCCGGAACTGCGGCTCGACGCCGGCGAGTCGCGCCTGCTCCTGGCCGATCTCGGTGGCGGTCGCGATCGTCTCGGCGGCTCCTGTCTCGCGCAGGTCTACCAGGCGCTCGGCACGGCCGTACCCGATGTCGACGATCCTGCCTCGTTACGGGCCTTCTTCGGGGTGATCCAGGCCCTGCACGCCGATGAGCTTTTGCTCGCGTATCACGATCGATCGGATGGCGGCCTCGTGGTCGTGCTGGCCGAGATGATGTTCGCGACCCGCGTGGGTGTGCACGTCGATCTCGCGCCGCTCGCGCGATCGAATGGCGTCATCGGTGCGCTGTTCGCCGAAGAACTCGGCGCGGTGTTGCAGGTGCGCGCGCGCGATCTCGTGTCGGTGCGTGCCGCGTTCGCGGCGGCCGGGCTGGGTTCGCGGCTGCACGACATCGGTGGCATTGCCCGTGACGGCCATCTTCGGGTGAGCGTCGATGGCAAACCAGTGCTGAACGCGAATGGTGTGGACCTGTTGCGGACCTGGTCCGAGACCAGTTACCGAATCCAGCGCCTGCGCGACAACCCGGCGTGCGCCGACGCCGAGTTTGCCGCGATCGATGCCGTGGCTGATCCCGGGCTCGATGCGCACCTCACCTTCGATCCGACCGCGCCACCGATGATAGTCACCGGCGCCCGGCCACGCATCGCGATTCTGCGGGAGCAGGGCGTGAACGGACACCTCGAAATGGCGGCGGCGTTCGACCGCGCCGGCTTCGACGCGGTGGATGTCCACATGAGCGATGTGATCGAGGGCCGGCGCGAGCTGGCGGCATTCCGTGGCGTCGCGGCCTGCGGCGGGTTCTCGTATGGTGACGTGCTCGGGGCAGGCGAGGGCTGGGCCAAGTCGATTTTGTTCAATGCCCGGGCGCGCGACCAGTTCGGTGCATTCTTCGAGCGCAGCGACACCATCGCGCTCGGTGTCTGCAATGGCTGCCAGATGATGAGCAACCTGCGCGACCTGATTCCGGGTGCGGGTCACTGGCCGCATTTCGTGCGCAACCGCTCGGAGCAGTTCGAGGCGCGCCTGGCAATGGTGGAAGTGGCGGTATCACCCTCGTTGTTCTTCGATGGCATGGCCGGCAGCCGCCTGCCGATCGTCGTGTCGCACGGCGAGGGGCTCGCCGAGTTCGCGTCGGCAGCCCAACGCAAGACCGCAACGGCATTGACCGCCTTGCGCTTCGTCGATGGCGCCGGCCGTCCGACCGAGAGCTATCCCCGCAATCCGAACGGGTCGCCGGACGGCATCACCGGTCTGACCACGGCCGATGGCCGCTTCACCGTTCTCATGCCGCACCCTGAACGCGTGTTCCGCACGCTGCAACTATCGTGGCACCCGCGCGAATGGGGCGAGGATTCACCCTGGATGCGGATGTTCCGCAACGCGCGGAAATGGGTTGGTTAAGAGGCCATCCCTCTCCCCCGGGGAGAGGGACCGAGGGTGAGGGAGGCTGAGCGACGTCGCCGATCGGCTTTTTTCGAGATACCGCCGCTTACTCGACCTTGGCCGCCTTGCGCAGGCTCTCGATGAGTTCGTCGCGCTGCCGGCTGATGAGCTGCTTGGCG
>JANMWG010000043.1:0-5508 GCA_031393885.1 Betaproteobacteria bacterium
GCGCCCAAGGCTGCCGACGACGACAATATGCCGGAGGGGCTCGATCCTGAGGCATGGAAAACATGGCCGCCCTGGCTGCGCGAGCTGATGCGCAAAGCCGCCAAGCTGAAGGGCGCATTCTGAAGTACCTGCTCGACACCAACGTGCTGTTGCACCTGGTGAATCGAGCTGCCGGTTTCGAGCGAATCACCCAGCATCTGGCCACGCTCAAGCACGACCAGGCAGGTTTGTCGGCCATCGTCGCGGTGGAGTTGTTCCGCAAACTGCAGGCGCCAATCTCGGCCGCCAAGACTGCCGCGCTGCAGGCCTATATCGACACACTGCGCATCGTCGCCTTCGACGACGTTGCCGCACGCTCGGCCGCCGCTATCACCGTGGCACTCAAGCACCAGCCGATCGGACCCTTCGACACCCTGATTGCCGGTCATGCCGTGGGCTGGAAGCTCACCCTGGTCACCGACAACGTGCGCGAATTCGGCCGAGTGCCTGGGTTGCGCGTGGTCAACTGGCGTGCGTAGTCATGGTGGTGGGCCCGCTGGGGTTCGAACCCAGGACCAAAGGATTATGAGTCCTCTGCTCTGACCGGCTGAGCTACAGGCCCACTGAACTGCACAAGTACCACTACACAAACAAAACTGGCCGGGTTGGCCGGCCAGCAGACTGCGGTTGCGTCCTGCGCGGCGGTCAGCCGTCAAGAAAACTGCGCAGACGTTCGGAACGCGACGGGTGCCGCAGCTTGCGTAGCGCCTTGGCTTCTATCTGGCGGATGCGCTCGCGCGTGACGTCGAACTGCTTGCCGACTTCCTCGAGGGTGTGGTCGGTGTTCATCTCGATGCCGAAGCGCATGCGCAACACCTTGGCTTCGCGCGGCGTGAGGGTGTCGAGCACGTCTTTGGTGGCGTCGCGCAGGCTGGTGTAGACCGCGGCCTCCACCGGCGCGAGCGTGGACTGATCCTCGATGAAGTCGCCGAGATGGGAGTCGTCGTCGTCGCCGATCGGGGTCTCCATCGAGATCGGCTCCTTCGAGATCTTGAGGATCTTGCGGATCTTCTCTTCCGGCATGTCCATCTTGAGCGCCAGCGTCGCCGGATCGGGTTCGAGCCCGGTTTCCTGCAGAATCTGGCGGGAGATGCGGTTCATCTTGTTGATCGTCTCGATCATGTGCACCGGGATGCGGATGGTGCGCGCCTGGTCGGCGATCGAGCGCGTGATGGCCTGGCGAATCCACCACGTGGCGTAGGTCGAGAACTTGTAGCCGCGGCGATATTCGAACTTGTCCACCGCCTTCATCAGGCCGATGTTGCCTTCCTGGATGAGGTCGAGAAACTGCAGGCCGCGATTGGTGTATTTCTTGGCGATCGAGATCACCAGCCGCAGGTTGGCCTCGGTCATCTCGCGCTTGGCGCGCCGCGCCTTGGCCTCGCCGGTGGACATCTGTTTCGAGATGTCCTTGAGCTCTTTGATCGAGATACCGACGTGCTTCTGCAGGTCGATCAGCTTCTGCTGCTGCTCGAGGATGGCAGGCGAGTAGCGCGCGAGCGATTCGCTATAGGCCTTGCGGGCGGCGCCTTCGCGATTGATCCAGTCGAGATCTTCTTCGTTGCCGGGGAAGTTCTTGATGAAGTACTGCCGCGGCATGCCGGCCTTCTCGACGCAGAAGTCCATGATCGAGCGCTCGAACGAGCGCACGTTTTCGACCATGCGTCGCACACCGTCGCACAGGGCTTCGATCTGCTTGGCCGAGAAACGGATCAGCATCAGTTCGGCCGAGATGTCGGCCTGGGCCTTGAGGTACGGCTTGCTCTTGGAACCCTGGCGTTCCAGCACCTTGATCATCTTGGCGTAGAGCGCGGAGATGCGCTCGAAGCGTTCCATCGCGGCGGTCTTGAGCGCGAGCAGGCTGGCAGCCTGGGCGGCGCCGTTGTCATCGCCTTCTTCTTCCTCGACGGCGAGGTCTTCCTCCATGTTCTCTTCGGCGACCACCTGCTCGACGATCTCTACGGAATTCGGGTCGAGCAGGCCGTCGACCACCTCGTCGATGCGCAGCTCTTCCTTGCCGACCTTGTCGGCCAGGGCCAGGATGTTGGCGATGGTGGTGGGGCACGCCGAGATGGCCTGCACCATGTGCTTGAGGCCGTCTTCGATGCGCTTGGCGATCTCGATTTCGCCTTCGCGGGTGAGCAGCTCGACGGTACCCATCTCGCGCATGTACATGCGCACCGGGTCGGTGGTGCGGCCAAACTCGGAGTCGAGCGTCGAGACCGCGGCTTCCGCTTCTTCGACCGCGTCGTCGCCGGTGTTGGTCGGTGCGCTGTCGGACATGAGCAACGTCTCGGCGTCGGGGGCGACGTCGTAGACCTGGATGCCCATGTCGTTGATCATGCTGATGACGTTCTCGATCTGCTCGGCGTCCAGCATGTCGTCGGGCAGGTGATCGTTGACCTCGGCGTAGGTGAGGTAACCACGCTCTTTGCCCAGAACGATCAGGTTCTTGAGGCGCGTGCGGCGCGCCTCCGCGTCGGCGCCGGTCAGTTCGATGGCCGGTTCCCGAACCTCTTTGCTCGCTTTTTCCTTTGCCATGATGCCCCTAGAGTTGTGCTGCCGGCGCGGGTCTGGAGACCGCGCGACCCGATTCGACCTCGACTTGCCGTTGCTTGAACCCGCGAGCCCGCGGGAAGCGGCGAAAAAGTCTCGGATCGTACCCCATGTTGGGATCAAACCCATAATTTCGAGCGGCTTTCACGATAGCCGGCCACCGGTCCGGACCAGTTCACGCGCTTCCTCCGACAGATCCGAAACGCTCAGCACGCCAGCCACCGCCGAGCGGCTTCGAGCCACGCTGGATTCCTCGCGCAGCAGGCCTAGCTGGGCCGAAAGATCGGCCGCATAGTCATAGTCGTCGCCGCACTCGAGCAGTTGCCTTGCCAGGGCGCCCACCACGGTGTCGTCGCCCTGGTCGGACAGGTACTGGAGCATGGCGGCCGTGTTGGCGCCCACCGACCCTGACGCCAGTGCAGCGACGAGAGACGCGACCGTTGCCCACGATTCGCCGGCGCCTGACAGGACCAGGGCTTCCTGGCACGGGAGGTACAGATCGGGCCTCGCCACGAGCGCCCTGAGCACGAGCTGTTCGCGCATTTGGTTAGCGGGCGTTCGCGGCGCACCCGGCGCAAGGCCACGGCGGCGCGCTGTTGCCCGCACGATTCCCAGTTGTTCTTCGAGCCGTTCGAGCGCGATGCCCGCCGCCCGCGCCACGGCGTCACGCATGGCCAGGCCGAGGTTGGGCGCACCAATCTGGCGCAGCAGCGGCTCGGCATGTTTGAGAAACGCGGCACGCCCCTCGGGGGTACCCATGTCGACCTGTGAGCGCAACTCCCGCAGCAGGTAGCCGGACAACGGTTCGGCTGCGGGAATCAAAGCCTCGAAGGCCACCTTGCCGTGCTTGCGGATGTAGGAGTCGGGATCCTCGCCGTCGGGCAGGAACAGGAAACTGACGAGCTTGCCGTCGGCGAGCGACGGGAGACTCTGTTCGAGTGCGCGCCAGGCGGCCTTGCGACCGGCGTTGTCGCCGTCGAAGCAGAACACGATCGCGTCGGTCTGGCGCAGCAGCTTCTGCACATGGACCGGCGTGGTGGCGGTGCCAAGCGTGGCCACGGCATAGCCGACCCCGTGCTGTGCCAGCGCCACGACATCCAGGTAGCCCTCGACCACCAGCACCCGAGCGGCAGCGCGAATGGCCTGCCGCGCATGAAACAGGCCGTACAGCTCCCGGCCCTTCTCGAACACCGGGGTTTCCGGCGAGTTCAGGTACTTGGGTTCACCCTGACCGATGACGCGCCCGCCGAAACCGATGATGTCGCCGCGGGCGCCGACGATGGGAAACATGATCCGGTCGCGGAAGCGGTCATAGCGCCTGCCCTCGTCGTTGCGGATCACCAGGCCGGCGTCGACGAGCGATCGGTCATCGTAGTCTTCGAAAGCGGCCGCAAGATTCTGCCAAGCGTCGGGGGCGTAGCCGAGCCCGAATCGGGCCGCGATCTCGCCGCTCAGGCCGCGCCCCTTGAGATAGTCGATCGCCATGGGCGAGCGCTTCAGCTGCTCTTTGTAGTAGCGGGCCGCGGTGGCTAGCGGCAGCGTCAGATCGGGGCCGGCGCGCGCTTCCTGCGGCAATGGGCGCCCGGCTTCCGGCTCGGGGACCAACATGCCGGCGCGGGCGGCGAGGTCCTTGACCGCGTCGACGAACCCCAGGCCGTGGTACTCCATCATGAAGCTGATCGCCGTGCCGTGCGCCCCGCAGCCGAAGCAGTGGTAGAACTGCTTGGTCGGGCTGACCGTGAACGACGGACTCTTCTCGGTGTGGAACGGGCAGCAGGCGGTGAAGTTGGCGCCCGCCTTGCGCAACTGGACAGCCGTCTCGACCACGTCGACGATGTCGACGCGCGCGAGCAGATCCTGGATGAACGCTTGCGGAATCATGCGGGGACGCCCATGCACCGAGGGTTGGCGAATACCGCCATGGTCGAACGATTATAGGCAAGAACCCCTTGCCTGACCCGGCGCCCGGCAACACCGGGACCCGGGCATTTCGGCGCCCGCACCCTGCCTGGCCGAGGCGAACGGTGCGGACCGAAGGGGGGCGCCGTCAATGGCCGGCGAGCTTGCCCTTCACCAGCGCCGAGACGAGGGTCATGTCGGCTTGGCCGGCCAGCTTCGGCTTCAGGTCGGCCATCAGTCGGCCCATGTCCTTGGGGCCGGCAACGCCGAGCCGGGCCATCGCTTCGGTCACGATGGCCTCGATCTCCGCTTCTGACAGCGCCTGCGGCATGTAGACCTGAAGTACCGAGACCTCGAATTTCTCGGCATCGGCCAGGTCGTGGCGCTGGGCTGCTTCGAACTGCGAGATCGAATCTCGCCGCTGCTTGAGCATGCGCTCGATGGCTGCCACGACATCGGCATCGGTCTGGTCGCGCCGTTCGTCGACTTCGCGCTGCTTGATGGCCGCGAGCAGCAGCCGCAAGGCCGACAGGCGCGGCGCATCTTTCGCGCGCATGGCGTTTTTCATGTCTTCGGTGATACGCGACTTCAGTTCGGACACGAGCTTTTGCTCCTCAAAAACGAAAACCCCGCCGCCTTGCCGGGCACGCGGGGTTCAGAAACCGCCAGATACGATCATTGGGGAATGAGCCCGGACCGAAACACGACGCTACGACTGCTGTGCCGCCCGCGCCAACCCGGTGGGGGTTTTTCTGCCGCTCAATCAATAAAGCTTCGGGGGCAGCAACTGGCTACGCAGGCGCTTGTGATGGCGCTTGACCGCCGCCGCGAGCTTGCGTTTGCGCTCGGAGGTGGGCTTTTCATAGAATTCGCGCGCCCTCAACTCGGTGAGAAGGCCGGTCTTTTCGACGGTGCGCTTGAAGCGCCGCAAAGCAACTTCGAATGGTTCGTTTTCCTTGACGCGTACGATCGGCATGAAGACGACTATCCTTGTTCCGGGGTGGGGCCGGCAAA
>JANMWG010000089.1:0-3938 GCA_031393885.1 Betaproteobacteria bacterium
ATGTCGACCGCGCTGGCGGTGCTCGAACAGACGCGAGACAGCGCGCATCACGACGCTGCGGTGGCGCTGGCCTCCTTGCCGGAACAGATTCGAGGCTACGGCCACGTTCGCGCCAAGAGTATCGAGCCCACCCGCGAACGCCAACGCGAGTTGCTCGAGGCTTTGCAGCGTCGCGTGATCGTCTTGCGGCAAGCGGCCTGAGCGTGAGAGGTTTCTCCGCGAGTGTTGATCTGGCACGCGACTGGCTTGTCATTGAGCATGACGAGCCCCATCGATCGAGACGCGCCCCAAGGTAAGGCAGGGCTGTTCGAAGACCTGGCCGAACCGAGCAAGGCGCAGGTCGATCTGGCCGACCATGGTTCTGATCGTGCTGCCAGATACCGGTCATAGCCAGTACGGGATTGTTCAGGCCTGAATTGGTATGCGGAATCTTGTCCGCGGCCTGAACGGACACCGGCGCAGATCTCTTGATGAAAAGCAAAACTCCTGACCAGGGCCGGGTGCATGTCGCTCGGCCCTCAACTGGACAGGAGTCCAACATGGAAACCAACGCAACCGCCACTCACCACGAGCCTTGGAACAACGGCAAGATCGTCGGCCAGAAGCGATGTATCAGGGTAGTTCCGATTGCGGCGCCATGGGCGCCGCCATCCAATCGTTCTTCCTGCTCGAGGCGACCCTTGGAGACACAACATGCAAACTCGGAACTGGCCAGCCATCCGGCTGTGCGCCTTGCTCGCTGCAGCGCTCGCCCTGGGCTTGCCCGGCGGATCGGTGCGTGCGCATGAAGGCGATCAATCGACCGCGGAGCGGCGTTCCGGCGACGAGCCTGATGCGCGCGAGCGAGACGATGACCGATCGCATTCGCGCTTCGTCATCCGCACTCTGTCGAATCGTGCCGACCTGATCAGCTACGGCGACGCGCTGGTCGAGGTCCGCGTGCCCCGGTCGGTGCCACTCGATCAGGTCAAACTCACCCTGAACGGCGCCGACATCGGCGCCGGGTTCGTCGCGAACGCGGCGGCTCGAACCCTCCGCGGCGTGATCACAGGTCTGCGCATCGGCGCCAACGAGCTGACCGCCCAGGCCAATGCGCGCGGCAAGGATCGGCAATCGGCGAGCCTGACGATCACCAACCATCCGCGCGGCGGGCCGGTGCTGCTGGGGGCGCAGACCACGCCGTGGATTTGCGCAACGCCCGCGCCCGTGGCCGCGAACGGCAACATCCCCGCATCGAACGCGAGCGGCCTGTCGACGACGGCGTTCGACACCCAATGCAACATCGCGACCGAGTACAAGCTCTTCTATCGCACGACGACGCCCGGTTGCTCGAGCGCGCTTCCCGACCCGAGCCCGCCGGCGCCGACGCCGACCAACAATTGCTTCAAACCCTACACGCCCGGCAGCACGCCCGCCGATTTGGCGATGACCACCACTTCGACCGGCCTCAAGGTGCCGTATGTCGTGCGCGTCGAGCGTGGCACGATCAATCGCGGCATCTACGACGTCGCGGTGTTGTTCGACTCCACCAAGCCCTGGACGGCGCTGGCGCCGCAGGCGCAATGGAACGGCAAGGTCGTCTACAGCTTCGGGGCGTCCACCGGCCAGCCTCGCCTTCAGTTCCGCACCGAGCAGAACTGGGCCAATGACGTGGCACTGTCGCGCGGCTTCATGGTCGTCGACAACAGCCTGACCGATTCGCTCTACAACTCGAACCGGATCCTGGTCAACGAAACCGTGATGATGATGAAGGAACACATCGTCGACCGGTACGGCGAGATCAAATACACCGTGGGCAACGGCTGCTCGGGCGGATCAATCGGTCAGAACACCGTCGCGTCGACCTTCCCGGGCCTGCTCGACGGCATCCAGCCGAGTTGCGACTACCCGGATTCGATCACGACCGGCATGGAAGTCAGCGACTGCGTGTTGCTGGTCAACGCCTACGCCGGCCCCGAATGGACCGCGCTGATGACGGGGCTGACCCAGACGCAGATCAACGTCAAGAAGACTGCTATCAACGGTCACCTTGACCAGATCGGCTGCCATTCGTGGAACAACGCGTTCGGCTTCAACAACAAGCCCGGCAACTATGCCCGCACGGTGGTTGCCGACAACACCACCGGCGCGCTGGTGACGCTGGTCGAATCCCGCAACAACTGCCTGCTGCCTGCCGCGCTGGTCTATGACCCGGTGACGAACCCGACCGGCACACGCTGCGGTGATCCGGATCTCGCCACCGCCGTCTGGGGCACGACCGACAACGCCAACGCTCCGGGGAGCCTGCGCGCTCGCCAAACCAACGACAACGTCGGCATCCAGTACGGGCTGAAGGCGCTGCTCTCGGGGGCCATCACGGCCGAAGAGTTCGTGACCTTGAACGAAAAGATCGGCGGCACCGATGCCGATTCGAATCGCGCCGCAGCGCGGGCCGTGGCCGACCTGCCGGCGCTGGAGACCGCCTACCGGGCCGGGATCGTGGCGAGCGGCAAGAACCTCGGCAAGTTGCCGATCATCGATTCGCGCGGTTATGACGAACAAGGCATCCACTACATCTGGCGCAGCTTCTCGGAGCGCGCCCGAATCGATGCCCGAAACGGCGGCAACCACGGCAACCAGGTGATCTGGCGCTACGGTACCGGGCTGCTGCCCGCAACGGCCGCACAGGCCGCTGCTGTGACGGTGCAGTCGTTCGTGACGATGGACACGTGGCTCACGAATCTGCTGACGAGCGCGCCGAAGGCGACGCTGAATTCGGTGCGCACCCATGAGCAGGTGGTTGCCGCGAAGCCGACGAGCGCGTTTGACTTGTGCTACTTGAGTGGCGACGTCAACTTCACGACCAAGGTCACCGACATGGCCTTGTGCGACGCCGATCCGAGACTGCAGAAACATGCGTCGCCACGACAAGTGGCGGGTGGGGCGGTGGCCGAGGACATTCTCAAGTGCCGGCTCAAGCCGATCAACACTGCAGACTATCTGCCGGCAAATTTGACCGCCCAGCAGCTGGTCCGTCTGTACGCGGTGTTCCCCGACGGCGTGTGTGACTGGAGCAAGCCGGGTGTCGGCCAGCAGCCTGTGGTGTCACCGCTGACGTTCGCTGCCGGCCCGGGTGGGCGGCGCCTGCCGCACGCGCCCACGTCGCAAGGGTCGCTCGACCGCGACGACGACTAGATCGGTAGACATCGACCGATCATCCTTCCCGGCTCTGTCGCGATAGTGGCGTGAGGCGCAGCGAAGCCGGTGATCGGCCGACAATCAAAAGGCCAGCGAGTAGAACTGGGAGGCTGCGGACGAGGCTTTGTAGCCACGGCAACGACCTCGGTTCAATGCAAGACGCTGCCAGTTTTTCCTTCAGGCGGCAATGTGTCGCCAGAATATGCGTTCAACACGCGGCCCCCGTAGCGGTCGAGCAACTACCGCCCCGGGCCACCTGATCGCCACGCAAGTGCCAGTCAATCCTTGCGCGACGTCAGGTCCATTGATCCTATTTTTCTCAGTTACCTCGTCGCCAAGGCAGTCAGTCCGAGGTTCGGCTTGGGTGCGCAAGCCAATATTCGCTCAACGATGTAGCGCACGAGTGCGAACCATCGCTGGGGTTTGCTCAACTGCGGCGCATACGCGTGAATCAGGCTTAGCCCGTGGCGAACATTGGCCACGAGCGCTTTGATCTGGGTCGCGGCTTCATGCGTGATGGTCAGTAATATCTTGTTTTGGCCGGCATGGCTGGTCATGCGTCCGACCGCACTGAGCAACTTGGGGCGGCTCGTGATGGCCTCCAGCCGGGTCTTCGGATGCGCCAGCCGCACGTACCAGCTCCACCAGTTGTAGACCAGCGCCACGGCCCGCGCACTGAGGGCGCAACGCTCGATGTCGTGCGTGCTGTAGCCGCCCCAGCCCCATTGGTTCTTGATCTCGTCGAAGCCGTTCTCGCAATC
>JANMWG010000115.1:0-34663 GCA_031393885.1 Betaproteobacteria bacterium
TCACCACGCCCAATGCGAAGCAACAGCAATCCTTCGAGCTGCTCCAGCAGATCCGGTTGTAGACAGGACCGAGAACCCCGATCTCACGTCAAGTGCTTGTCGTGCAAGAGAAAAATCGCTCGGCGCTTGGGGGAACTTCGGCCTAACGCATGACTTTGGCGCGCTCGACAATGCGATCGGCGCTCGACTTTGAAATCGACATCCCGAGCGTGCCGAACATCGAACCCGGCCCAGCGTCCGATGCGGCGAGCCGGGTGGCGATGAACGCATCGGCCACCTCTGGCGTCGAGTGCCTGATCAGCTCGGCAGCCTGAATGGCGCGGGCGAGCGCCTCGGTGGCGGCTCGCGCGAAGAACTCGTCGGTGCAGGCGGCATCGACCAGCCGATGTGCATGGGCCACGAACCGGTCGACGCGGGCATCGGCACCCTGGACCACCGCCAGCTCGGCCATGACCGCGTCGAGCGTCGAGCGGTCCTTGAGAATGGAGCGGCGCACGTCCATGCACATCATGTTGGCCGTGCCTTCCCACACGCTGTTCAGCGGCGCCTCCCGGTAGAGACGGGCGATCGGGTTTTCTTCGACGAAGCCGTTGCCACCGTGGCACTGCAATGCCTCATAGGCGACCGCGGGGGCACGTGAACAGTTAAAGAACTTGGCGACCGGCGTCGCCACACGCGCGAACGCCCGCTCCCGCGGGCTGGTTTCCAGGTGATCGGTCGCCTTGGCCACCCGCAAGGCCAGCAGCGTCGCGGCTTCGACTTCGATGGCCATGTCGGCCAGCACGTTGGCCATCATCGGCTGCTCGGCGAGCGGCCGGGCAAAGCCGCGCCGCGTCGTGGTGTGGGCCAGCGCCAGCGTCAACGACTGGCGCATCAGCCCGGCCGAGCCGACCGCGAAGTCGAGCCGGGTCAAATGCGCGTGCGACAAGATCTCGCGGATGCCGTGCCCTTCCTCGCCGACACGCAGCGCCAGCGTGCCCGCGTATTCGATCTCGCTGGAGGCGTTGGACTTGTTGCCGCACTTGTCTTTCAAGCGCTGAATGAAAAACCGGTTGTAGCTGCCGTCGGGCAAAGTTCTGGGCAGAAAGAAACACGTCACACCACCGCCGACCTTGGCGAGCGTGAAGAAGCCGTCGGACACGGGCACCGAACAAAACCACTTGTGGCCGGTCAAGGTGTACCAGTCGGCGCGGGCACCGTGGTAGTCGTCGCTGTGCGAGTAGAGCGCCGTCGTCTGCGTCTCGCGCAGGTCCGAGCCACCCTGCTTTTCCGTCATCGCGTAGCCAATCAGAACGCTCGTCTTCTGCGCCACTTCGGCCCGGCTCGGGTCGTACTGCGTTCCGGTGACCTTGTCGGCCCAGATCTTCAATGCAGGCGTGCCCATGAAGCCGGCGTAGGACGCATAGGCCATGCCGGTCGGGCAGGCCGTTCCGTGCTCGACCTGGTTCCACAGATACGACAGCACCGCCCGCGCACAGTGAGGCTGGCTTTCGCGGGCCGTCCAGGCGAGCGAGTGCACCTCGTGGTGATAGGCGAGACCCATCAACCGATGCCATGACGGATGAAACTCGACCCAGTCGATGCGGTGGCCGAAGCGGTCATGGGTCTTCAGCTCGGGGATGTGCTTGTTCGCCAGGCGCGCTGCGTCCTGCACCTGCTCATCGCCGGCCAGCGCACCCAGCGCCTCGCAGCGTTGGGCCGCCCAAGGCGCCTCGCGTGCGATCGCGGCCGTCAGCACCGCGTCGCCGCTGAAAGCGTTGAACCCCGACGCCGGATGGGCCTGGTTTTTCACTTCATGCGTTTCAAGTTGGGACCCGCCTTCGTGCGGCAAGGCCTTGATTTCAACGGCTGCGTTCATGCCGATCTCCTGCGTGGTTTTGTCATGAGGGTCACGCTTTTGTGCGCGTGGATGTCGATACAGGCGCAGCACAATTCGGCAATCTGATCGGCGAGCTGCCGCACCGCCGAAGGGTCGCGCTCGACCTTGGAACCGTACTCCGGGGTCAGCGGCGACAACGGCCCGACCAGCGCTTCCATGAACCCGCCCACGATGACGGTCGCCGCCACTTCGGCACGCAGGTCACGCCTGAAGATACCGTCGCGCTGGCCGGCTAGAACCAGGGTCAGAACTTGTTGGCTGATGGCATGGCGGTAGGTCAGCCGGGCCGCATCGATTTCACGCTCGCAGGGTTCTGCGATGAGGGCATAAGCCAGACGGCGGTTTCGCATCGCCCGCTTCACGAAGCTGCGCACGGCGCTGTACAGGCCCTCGCGGGGGCAGCTCGCGCTGCTCGCGATATCGCCCAGCACGTCGACCTCGCGCTGCGAGACACTGGCCAGCACCTCGGCGAACAACTCCGCCTTCGACGCGAAGTAACGGTAGACCGTGCCCGTCGCCAAGCCTGCCCTGGACGCAATGCTGGCGATCTGGGTTTCGGCCCATCCGCCCTCGGAGACCAGATGCCTCGCGGCGTCGAGGATGCGCGTCCGGTTGTCGGCGAGGCGTGCGACGACGCCCTCAGTGCGGCGGTAGGTCATCAAGAAATGAATGCTGATTCACGATAGAGTGAATAGTAGTTCATTTTTTGACGGAAGCAAGCGAGATGGGGGGCCAATCGCGGCTCGGGCCTCGGACACGATTTTGTTCAGCACTTCACCCGCCACTTGCGACGGCGCGAGGACGGGCGAGAACGGCGGGGCATAGGCAAGGTCCAGTTCGGACAAATCATGGGTCCTGAGCTTTCCCCAGAGGGCTGTCGCCATGATGTCGATCGTCTTGTCGACCGCGTCCTCGCCCACGACCTGGCAGCCGAGAAGCCTCCCCGTGATCCGATCCGCGGTCAGGCGAACCTGCAAGGGTCGTGACTTGCTCATGTAGCGGGCTCGGCTCGGCGCTTCGACGACCTCGGTCACCGGATCGAACCCGGCATCCAGGGCGTCAGCATGTCCGAGGCCGGTTCTTGCCACGGCGAGCTCGAAGACTTGAAAAATCGCGGTGCCCAGCACGCCAGGGAACCTGGCTGGTCCGCCCGTCATGTTGATGCCAGCGACTCGCCCTTGCCGGTTGGCGACATCACCCAGTGGCATCCACACCGGCCGGTTGCTCAAGACATGCCGCGACTCGACACAATCGCCGGCCGCGAAAATATTCGTCATGTTCGTCTTCATTCCCGCGGAGACAGCGATGGCACCTGTCTTGCCGAGCTTGATGCCCGCGGCGGCGGCCAACGCCGTGGATGGGCGCACACCCATCGCGGCGAGGACCAGATCGGCCGCAATGCGGGTTCCGTCCGCCAGCACCACATGACCCCGATCAAGCTCGACGACCGGAACGCCGGTGAACACTTGAACACCGTGCTTCCGAAGGGTCGACTGAACCGCTGTCGCAATGGGCTCGTCGAAGTTCGGGATGATGCGCGGCATCATCTCGACAATCGTCACGCGAAGACCCCGCCTCGTGAATGTCTCGGCCATCTCCAGCCCGATGTAGCCGCCGCCGACGATCACGACTCTGCCCACATCGGGCAGCAGGCCCGACAGGCGATCTGCATCGGCGATCGACCGCAGATAAACGACCGCCGGAGCGCGGTCGGACATCGGCACGTTCAATGGCAACGCGTGGGCACCTGTCGCGATCAGCAGCTTGTCGAACGGTTCGGTGTAGGTGTGGCCCGCCTCGCGATCATGGACGGTGACGGTGGCCCGCTTTGTGTCGATTTCCTCGACCCGGTGACGGGTTCTGACCTCGATGCCGTCGGCGCGAAATGCATCGGGTGTGCGTGCCACCAGCTTTTGGCGTGGGATGGCCTCGCTCGGCACCAGCCAATAGGGCAGACCGCAGGCCGAATACGACACGTCGGCTTCGTCCTGTAGCAGCAAGATTCGCGCAGACGGGTTCTTTCTGTGAGCCGTCGCTGCCGCCTTGGTACCCGCGGCGACACCGCCAATGATCAGTAGGTTGTCCGGCATGAGAAAAACTCGTCGTTGAATCGATGCACCGCGGGGTACTCGGGCCGCCTTCGCGCGCGGCCACGGTGAACGTGCGGTGCGCGCTACCTGCCGTGGGTCGCCCAGTGGTTCGCGAACAGCAGCTCGTCGCTGACCGGTACCGCCTTCGGATCGACCAGCCGCGAGACCCAGGTGTAGTTCAGGAAATGGCGCACGTTGACGTTCTCCGTCGTGATGTTGCCGCCCCAGGTGCCGCACGACAGCGACAAGGTGTAGGGCATGCCGTTGCGCGGGCTGCCGGCGCCTTCGTTCAGGTCCTGGTTGACCATCACGCGGGCCGTGCGCGTGCCCATCGCCAGCGCCTCGACGTTCGCATCGCTGCTCGTGTGGATGCCGCAGGTGTGGCCGAGGCCCTGGTAGTCGGTGATCGCGTTGACGAGCGCGATCGCGTTGTCGATCGAACCCGAGTAGCGATAGAGCGCCAGCACCACCGAGAGCTTTTCGCCCGAGAACGGGTGCGCCGGGCCGGTGCCTGTTTCTTCGACGATGAGGAAGCCGCGGCCCTCGGGCAAGTCGATGCCGGCGAGCGCGGCAATGTGCGCCGCCGACTTGGCGACCACGTCGAGCGAAGGAATGTGCTGGCCCGGCGTCGGCCACATCACGGCCTGAAGCCTGGCCTTCTCGGCCGGGTTCAGCAGGTGGCCACCGCGCGCCACGAGTTTGTCCAGCAGCGGCTGGCAGATCGCGGCGTGCGCAATCAGGGCGTTGTCGGCGAGGCAGCTGGTCGCGAAGTCGAAGACCTTGGCGCGAGCGATCATCGCTGCCGCGTCGTCGAGGTCACCGGTTTCATCGACGATGTGCACGCCGTTGCCGACACCCACGCCGAACGCCGGCGTGCCCGAGCTGTAGGCGGCCTTGACCATCGCCTCGCCACCGGTGGCAACCACCAGGTCGGCCTGCTTCATCAGCTCGCCGGTTTTGCCAATCGAGGGTCGATCGATGATCTGGATCAGATCCGGCGGCGCGCCGACCTGCTCGCACCCCTGGCGCATCAGCTTCACCGCCAGCGCCGAGGTGTGGGCGGTTCGCGGATGCGGCGCGATGATGATGGCGTTGCGCCCTTTCAGCGCGGCCAGCGCATTCACCGGCGGCGTGGCGTCCGGGCCGGTGGTCGGAATCAGCGCCGCGATCACACCCACCGGCTTGGCGATCTTGACGATGCCCTTGTCGGGCAGTTCCTCGACCACACCGACGGTCTTGCAGCCTTGCATGTCGCGGATCGTGCCGGTGACCCGGTTGCGGATCTTCAACACCTTCGACTCGTAGTTGCCGAAGCCCCCCTCGTCCACTGCGGCGCGGGCCAGTGCTTCCTTGTTGTTCACCACGCTCCAGCCGACCGCGAGCACCAGTGCATCGACCTGCTCCTGCGAGTAGTGCGCGATCGCCTTCTGTGCGGCGCGCGCGCGTTCGACGACTGCCGCGATCTCGGTCGAGGCATCGACGTGGGCCGCGGGATTGACGCTGGTGTTCATGACTCCTGCCTTTCTATGCGCATGCGCGCATCAACGATGACGAAACGATCGCCGCTCGCAAGCAGCGGGTTGAGATCCAGCTCCAGGCACCAGGGCGCGCGCGCGACCGATGCCGAGAGCGTGGCGATCAGCTGAGCCAGGGACAAGGTGTCAACGCGCGGCGCGCCGCGCAGCCCGTCGAGCACCTTGCGCCCGCGCAACTCGTCGAGCGCGCGGCGCGCCTCGAGCGGGCTGATCGGTGCCAGACGCACCGCCACATCGGCCAGCGCCTCGGCCCAGATGCCGCCCAGGCCGCACATCACGAGCGCGCCGAACGTCGGGTCGCGCACCGCGCCGAGCACCAGCTCCACGCCGCGTTGGGCCTGCGCCTGCAGCAGCGCCGATCCCGGGCCGAGCGTGCGCTCGAACCCGGCGAAGGCGTTGCGCACGGCGGCCGCGTCGGCGAGGCCGAGCTGCACCGCACCCGCCTCCGTCTTGTGGACGAGGCCGGGGCGAATCGCCTTCAGCACACAGGGGAATCCGAGCGTTTTCGCGGCGCCCACAGCCGCGTCGGCGTCGGCAACAACACGCCACGGCGCGATCGGCAAACCCCATTCGGCCAGCAGGCGAAACACCTGATCGGGTGCGAGCCAGCCGTCGGCCGGTACATCGTTCGGCGGCGCCAATGGGTCGCCCTGAATCGGCGCCAGATCGGGCCGGCGGGCCTGGCAGCGCGCGAGCACACGCGCCGCTCGCGCCGCCCAGTCATGGCACGGCAGCCCCGCGGCGAGCAGCTTGCGGCGCAGCGCTTCGCCCTCGACCGGCGCGGCCCAGCAAATGTGCACCGGCTTGGCTGTGCCTTGCTCGGCAGCGCGCTGCACTTCGGCAATGACCGCGTCGGCCACGCCCTCGTCGAGCGCCGAGCGTTGCAGCAGCACCGGCACGACGGCGTCGACCTCGTCGCTGGCGAGCAGCGCACGCAGGCTCTCGCCATACATGGCAGGAAAGCGCGGCCAGGCGGTCGTCACGTCGACCGGATTGGCGGCCGAGCCGTGCGCCGGCAAGTGCTGCGCGATCGCGTCGCGCAGCCCGGCAGACAGCGCCGGCACCTCGAGACCTTCGGCCTCGCACAGGTCGGCGAGTTCGACGCCGGTGCCGCCCGAGTTGCTGATGATGGCGACACGGCGGCCGCGCAGCGGCGCTTGCGTGTCGAGTGCCGCGGCCACGTCGAACAGCGTCAGCCCGTCCTCGACCAGGATCGCGCCGGCTTGGCGCAGCACCGCGCGTGCGACCGGAAAATCCTGCGCGAGCGCGGCGGTGTGGCTCGCCGCGGCACGCTGGCCGGCCGCGCTGCGCCCGGTCTTCAGAATCACCACCGGCTTGTGCGGCGTGACTTCACGCAGCGCCTGCACCAGCCCGGGCCCATCGGCCAGCGATTCGAGCACCAGCGCGATGACCCGCGTGGCCGGGTCCGCGCCGAAGAAGCGCACCGCGTCGACCTCGTTCACATCGGCCTTGTTGCCCGCCGACAGCACCTTGGCGAAACCGATCGCGCCCTGGGCCGAGCGTGAAAACGCGGCCATGCCGTACGAGCCGCTCTGCGTGAAAAGCGAGACCCCGCCGGCGCCCGGCAGCCCCATCGCCAGTGAAGCGTTGAGCTTGCAGCGCACGTCGATCAGACCGAAACAGTTGGGGCCAATCAGGCGCACCCCACCAGCGCGTGCCGCGCCCACGAGGCTGGCTTCGAGCACCGCGCCGTCGGCTCCCACTTCGGCGAAGCCACCGCTCAACACCACTGCCACGGCGACGTGCGCCGCGGCGCAGTCTTCGACAACACCCAAGGTCGCAAGCGCCGGCGTGACGATGACCGCGAGATCGATGACCCCCGGCACGGCGCGCAGACTCGGATAGACACGCAGGCCGAGCATCTCGCTGGCTTGCGGATGAATCGGCACGATCTCGCCGCCGAAACCGCCGAGCAGGTTGTCGAGCAACAGGCGCCCCACCTTGCCAGGCTCCGCCGATGCACCGACCAGCGCGACGCGCCGTGGCGAGAAGGCCGCGTGACCCCAGGTGTTCATGAGTCGATACTTTCCGAAGTTGTGAAGACGCCCGCGGCCTGCAAGGCCCCGGTCCGCGGCGGGTCGGCGAAGAGCGCGGGCTCGCCCCCGGTGTGAATGAAGACCACCGGGCCGCTGTCGCGAAAGCGGCCTTCAGCGGCGTGCGCGCGGAGTGCGGCAAAAGCCTTGCCGGTGTAGGTCGGGTCGAGAAAGAGGCCTTGCACCCTCGCAACCAGCGTGATCGCCGCGTCGCCGAGGGCGCTGGGCACGCCGTAGCCTTCGCCGATGAAACCATCGTGCACGACGATGTCGGCATCGGTGATCGGCGAGGGCAGGTCGAGCCGCGCCGCGCCTTCGGCCGCGAGTGCGGCCACCCGCGAACGCACCTCGGCCGCAGGACGACTGACGGTCACGCCTTCGACCTGCCACGGCGCGGCCCACAAGGCCGTGCCGAGCAACCAGCCGGCGAGTGTCGTGCCCGAGCCGACCGCGAGCACGACGCGGCGCGGGCGAATTCCGATCGACGCGCATTGCAACGACAGCTCGCGCACCGCGAGTACGTGGCCGAGCACGCCCAGCGCGCAGGCGCCGCCCCGCGGGATCGTGTACGGCCGACGCCCGAGCGCGCGCAACTCGGCAGCCACCTCGCCAATCGCCACATCGACATGGGCGCGATCCATGTTGTTCGTGAAGCGCGTTCGTGCGCCGAGCAGGCGCGTCAAACGCAGGTTGCCCTGCACCGCCTGCGGCTCGGTGCCCCAGTAGACGGCGATCGATTCCATGCCGCCATGGGCCGCACAGGCCGCCGTCGCGCGCACATGGTTCGACTGCGCGCCGGCCCCGGTGACCAGCACGTCGGCACGCTGCAGCTTCGCGTCGGCGAGCAACAGTTCGAGTCCTCGCACCTTGTTGCCCCCGAAGCCGAAGCCGATCAGCTCGTCATGCTTGATCCAGAGTTCGGGCATGCCGAGCGCGCTCGCGAGCTCCGGCGCCGACGTGAGGGGCGTGGGCAACAGGCCAAGGCGTTCGCGCGGGAACGCTTCGAGGCAGGCAAGTGCCGAGCTCATGTGAAACGCTCGCCGGCGCGAACGCCGTGGGCCACCGTGGGCCCGGGCGACAGGCTCATCGGTTCCCCCAGCACCCGGTCGACCATCGCCGCGCACTGCCCCGTATGCGCGGCGTGGTCGAGCAACCGGCCGAGATCTTGCTCACTAAGAGCGGAACACACCGCCGGTTCGGCACGCACGGCGTCGATGAAAGTTTGCCCGCGTTCGCGGGCCCGGATCGACAACTCGTAGACCAGCCGGTGTGCCGCGTCGCGGCCGAGCCGGGGCGCCAACGCCAGCATGACGGCCTCGGAGAGCACGAACCCGCCACTCCGCTCCAGGTTGGCGCGCATGCGCACCGCGTCGACCTCGAGGCCCGAGGCCATCTCGCAGAGTAGCTCGACCGCGCGTGCGGCGAGCATCGTCGCCTCCGGGATCGCGTGCCACTCGGTCTTCCATGAGCGGCCGTCGCGCTCGTGGTCGTGCACCAGCCCTTCGAGCACCGCCGCGCCGAGGTGCCGCACCAGGCGCGCGAGCGTGCCCAGGTGCTCGCCGATCTCGGGGTTGCGCTTGTGCGGCATGGTGATGCTGCCGACCGTGCCGGCGACGAAGCCTTCCCGCAGCTCACCGATCTCGCTGCGCTGCAGGTTGTAGACCTCGTGCCCGATGCGGTCCGCCGTGCCGGTGACGAGCGTGAGCAGCGTGCACCACTCTGCGAGCACGTCGCGGCTGCTGGTCCATGAAATCGTCGGCACCTGCAGGCCGAGCCGATCGGCGAAACGCTGCTGCACCTCAAGGCCGCGCGGCCCAAGCGACGAGACACTGCCGACACCGCCGGCCAGTTGTGCCACGTCCATGCGTGGGCCGATCTCGACCAGGCGGAGGCGATGACGGCGCAACTCGACAAGCCACACCGCGACCTTGAAGCCGAAGGTGATCGGCAGCCCCTGCTGGCCGTGTGTGCGCCCGGCCATCAGCGTGTCGCGGTGCACCCGGGCCAGCCTGGCTAGCGTGCGGTCGAGCACTTCGAGATCGGCCTCGATGAGGCGACGCGATTCGCGCAGCGCGAGCATCAACCAGGTGTCGGTCACGTCCTGCACCGTCGCGCCGGCATAGACCCACTGTGCGGCTTCAGGCGCCAGGCACTGTTGAATGGCGCGGATCAGGCCCTGGGTCGAATGGCCGCTCGCTTCGCGCCCGCGGCGCACTTCGTGGAGGAAGGCGTCGTCGACCTGCAGCGTTCGGCAGGCGCGTGCGATTTCGCGCGCCGCGTCGGTCGGGATCAATTCGAACTCGGCCTGGACTTCGGCCAGCACGGCGACGATCTCGAGCCAGGCCCTGGTTCGCGGGATCTCTTCGAACAGTTCCCTCACAGGGCGCCCGCTCCACAGACTGCCGAAGATGACCGAGTCGATCATTGCCGCGGCCATCTCACGCTTCCCCGAGGACGTGGCGCGCCCGCGCCAGCAGCGCCGCCCGCGCCGATTCGGCACGCTGCGCTGCCGCGTCGTGCCACGCGCCGGTGTCGGCGAGCACACGGCGAGCGGTGGCGAGCATCTCGCGCATCGGCGCATCGGCCGCCCCACCCACGCCGCCCCGCACGTCGATCGCGGCGCGCGCATCGAGCGCGCTTGCGAGCGCAGGTGCAAGCACAGTGGCGTCGATGCGGCAGGAGCGCCCATGAACCGCCTCGATCGCCCGCTCGATGTCGGCCGTCGTCAGCGTGGCTGCGGCGCGCCGCTCGTCGTGCAACGTGCGCGACAGCCGGCCGACGACGCGGTGCGCCGCGCGCGGGTCGAGGCCGGCGTGCTGCACCAGCGTCTCGGCGAGATCGGTGGCGAGCACGAAACTGCGTTCGAGCGTCAGCGCCGCGTTGCCGCGCATCAGCGTGAGGCCGCCGAGCGTCGCACGCATCAGCTCGGCGGCGCCGGCCGCGAGTTCGAGCGCGCGCGGCAGTTCGCCGTAGGCAAGCAGCCGGTTGTCCATCTGGCCGGTCGGCGTGCGCCCGGAGGCGGCCATCGCGGCCTGGGCGCCGATGGCTTGATTGGCGGCGGCGCGCACATAGGCGAGTGCAAAAGGGTTCTTCTTCTGCGGCATGATCTTGCTCGCGCGGGCCATGTCGTCGCCGAGCTCGACGACGCCGAATTCGACGCTGTTGAAAACCATCAGGTCTTCGGCCAGGCGGCTGAGATTCACCAGCGCGGCGACGACGAGCGCCAAGCCCTCGATCGGCCCGTCGGCCTGCCACATCGCGTCGCGTGCATGCGCGACGAGGCCGCCGAATCCGAGCAACTCGGCGATCCGATGCCGATCAGGGGCCAGGCGCGACCCATTGGTGCTGCCGCAACCGGCGGGGCTGAGATCAAAACGCTGGTGAAAGCCGCGCGCACGTTCGAGGTCGCGCAGCAGCGGGCCGACAAAACCCAGCAGATAGTGGCCGAAGGTCGTCGGCTGCCCGGCCTGCAGGTAGGTGTAGTCGGCGATCAACGCGTCGCGATGCTGCTCGGCGACGCTCACGATCTGCCGGCCCGCCCCCACCAGTGCACGAACGAGCCCGCGCACACGTTCGCAGACGACGAGGTGCAGCGCCGTCGTCGTCGCCTCGCGCCGCGCGCGGCCGGTGCCGAGCCAGCCGGTGGCCTCGGTGCGGGCCATCAGCCACGCTTCGCGATTGGTGTACAGGTCGCCGTGCGCCGGGTCGGGGACCAGGGCTTGGGGCTGCTCGTGCAGGTTGACCAGAGCGGCGAGCAATTCTCGTCCCGGGGCGCACGGCACGATGCCCGCCTCGATCAGCGCGATCACGTGGGCAATGTCGACGAAGCCCATCGCCTCGCCGAGCCCCTGCTGGTGGCGCAGTTCCTCGGCGAAGGCATGGGCGATCAACTCGGCGGCGGGCGGCGCGGCCAGCCGCCCGCCGACTTCGAGCACCAGATCGGCGCGGGTGTCGGCGGCGCCATGGCCAGCGCCTTCAGCGTGGGGCATGGGAGGCATCTGCAATCGGTATGACTTCGATCTGATCGGGGTTCCACTGCCCGGCTGCCGCCAGCGCGTCGGCGATCGGCTTCAGGGTTTCGAAACGCAGCCCGAGACGCAGCGCTTCGAGCGCCAGCACACCATCGGGCGCGATGTTGCCGAGACCGACGTTGACGCCGAAACGCTCGATCAGCTCGGCCTGCTGGTTCTTCAGCGGCGCTTCCCAGATCAAGCGATCCACCTTGTCGCCCAGGACCCGCTCGAAGGTGTCGAGCGCGCCGTCATCGATGCAGCCGCATTCGTCGAACACGCCGACGCTCTTGCCCGATTCGCGGCCTTCGACGATGACCCAGCGCGCGCCGCCTTCGAGGTCGCGCAGCGCCTGCCGCGCCAGCTCCTCGATCGGCGGTTGCGCCTTCGGGTCTTTCTTGCCGACCTCGGTGATCGGCACCAGGCCGGCAGCTTGGGCGCACTCGATGACGCGCTGGCGCCGGAACGCCGGCAGCTCGATCGTGCCGTCCGAGATTTCCACCGCGGTGAAACCAGCTTGCACCGCCCGCGACATGTAGACCCGACAGTGATGCTGCAGGATCGCCGCCTCGAACAGCGTACCGCCAGGGCAGGTCATGATCTCGCGGGAGTTGATGATCGCGAGCTTGCGCGCCAGCACTTCCGGGCGCACGAAGATCGAGGTGCCGAAGCTCAGCTTCCACAGGTCGATGTAGTCACCCGCCACCTCCAGAAGATCTTCGGTGGCACCGACGCCCAGGCCGGTGTCGATGACCATCGTCAAGCCCTTGGCCCGCGGCGCCGCCGTGCGCTGGCGGCGCAGCTTGGCGATGACGGCGAGGTCGCCCCAGTGGCTGTCAAGCATGGCTGCCTCCAGCGACCGGTGGGGCCACCAGTTCATGCAACGCGCGCTCGACCATCGCAAGGTCGGTTCCCCACGGCACCGTCATCACTTCGCCCTCGCGTTCGATGTCGAATTCGAGCAGGCAGCACTTGAGCATCGTCGGCTGGCCGCGCGCCCCGGCGATGCGTCGCGGGCACATTTCGACGCGCGGTGGCTCATCGCCGTAGTAGTGCCGATGAAACTGCAGGCTGCGTTCGCAGCCGATCAAGGTCCAGTCGCGTCGCTGGGCAGGCCGCTCATCGAGAAAGCTGACGTGCCCGCCCAACTGCTCGAGCCCGCCCGAGCGACACGGCACCAGATACTCCTTGGCGGGGGCCTGTCGCGCCAGGTCGGCGATCTCGATGCGCTCGAGCTCGACGCGGATCGCCGGCAGATCGGCGTAGCTCAGCACGTGCTTGATCAGGCCATAAAGCTTCGGCGGTTCCGGCGGCGCGACCTCGACCACGCGCAGCACCAGCGGATCGGGGTGGTGGATGAAGTTGATGTGGTCGTACAGGCCCTGCACGACCAGGGTCCGGTCGGCGCCGACACCGCGCTGGTGCGCCAGCTCGGCCAGCGCCGAGCGATTGGCGCAGTCGGTGGGCGCGTCCTCGGCGAAGACGCAGGTCTGCGGCAAGGCCAGTACTTCGACCGCAGTGATCGGCGAGAACAGCGGCCCGTCGGATGTGCGGGAAACGGCCACGACCGCCAGTTCGCTGGCGCCGACTTCGCCGCGGTGAAGCACGATGAAATTGGTGCGGCGATACGCCTCGCGCCCGACCAGATGTTCGACGATGGCGGCCTCGGTCATCGCTCCCGCGTAGGGCTGAACACTGACCTGCCGATAGGGCAGCGGAACGACATTGCGCTGCCCGCGAAAGCTTAAGGGGTGACTTGCGTCAGGCATCGTCGTGTCCTCGTGTGATCTCAACAGGTGAAGCGTCCATCGAACATGCCCGGCTGCGGTGCCTGCTCGCGCGGCGCGAACGCCGAAACGAGCCCGGGCGCCTGCGGCCGCTGCAACACACGATGCAACACGCGATCCACCAGTGCGGCAAATTGCGCGCTGCCACGGTCTCGCGGCCGCGGCAGATCGACAGCCGCGTCGAGCACGATGCGGCCGTCTTCGATCAGCACGACGCGGTCGGCCAGAACCACCGCTTCATCGACATCGTGCGTAACCAGCAGGCCGGTGAACCCCCGGTCGCGCCAGAGGCTCTCGATGAGGCGTTGCATTTCGATGCGCGTCAGCGCATCGAGCGCACCCAGCGGTTCGTCGAGCAGCAGCAAGCGCGGCTCATGGACGAGCGCGCGCGCCAGCGCCACCCGCTGCCGCTGGCCGCCCGACAGCACGGCCGGCCAATCGAGCGCGCGTTCGCCGAGACCGACCAGATCGAGCGCACGCTCGGCGGCGCCGAGCTTGTCGCGCGCAAGGCCCAACGCCACGTTGGCGAGCACTCGTTTCCAGGGCAACAGGCGCGCCTCCTGGAACATGATTCGGATCTCGGGCGCCGCCGCCGCTTCGCCATCGCGAAACCCGAGGCCGCCGGAGGTCGCTGTTTCGAGACCGGCGACCAGCCGCAGCAAGGTGCTCTTGCCGCAGCCACTGCGGCCGACGATGGCCACGAATTGACCGGGCTCGACATCGAGCACCAGCTTGTTCAGCACCTCGCGATCGCCATAGCGTTTGCCCAATGACTGGATCGTCACGCCGACGCCCCACGCCGATGCGACGCCGAGCGCGTTGCGTTCGGGCATCGACTGGTTCATCATCGGCCCGCCTGACGCGCAGGCTGATAGTTAGGATGCCAGCGCAGCCAGGCGCGCTCCAGCGCGCGCGCGAGCAGGTCGGCGAGCTTGCCGAGCACTGCGTAGAGCAGGATGCCGAGCACAACGACGTCGGTGCGCAGGAACTCGCGCGCATTCATCGTCATGTAGCCGATGCCGCTGGTCGCGGAGATCGTCTCGGCAACGATCAAGACCACCCACATCAGGCCGAGCGAAAAGCGCACGCCCACCAGAATCGACGGCAATGCGCCGGGCAATACGACATCGCGATACAGCGGCCACCCCGTCAGGCCGTAACTTCGCGCCATTTCGATCAAGTCCCGGTCGACCGAACGTATGCCGTGGAAGGTGTTGACATAGATCGGAAAAAACACGCCCAGCGCGACCAGGAACAGCTTGGCCGTCTCGTCGATGCCGAACCAGAGAATGACCAAAGGGATCAGCGCCAGCGTCGGCACATTGCGCACCATCTGCACGGTCGAGTCGAGCAGCGTTTCTGCGCGGCGCGATGAGCCGGTGAGCATTCCCAGCAGCAGCCCGAGGCCACCGCCGATCACAAAGCCGGTCAGGGCTCGCACGGTGCTGGCAACGACATGGCGCCACAGTTCGCCGGAGGCCGTCAGGCTGACGAAAGCCGTGGCCACGGCCCAAGGCTCGGGCAGGATGCGCTTGTTCAGCCAGCCCATCTGCGTGGCCACCTGCCACGCGATCAGCAGCGCGATGGGCACCAGCCACGGCTCGATGCGGCGAAAGCTGCGCGGCATCGGGTGCTCCTAACGCGCCCGCGCCACCGCGTCGGCGGTGCGAATCGGCTTCGGGATCAGGTTCAGGCCGAAGAACACGTCGGCGACGCGCTGCTGCTCGGCGAGCGCGGCGGCATCGACCGGCTTGACGCCATACGCATACCGGCGGACCGACGTTTCGACGATGGGCAATTCGAGTCCGATCAGCGGCGCAATGACGCCGGCGACGGCCTTCGGTTCTTGCGTCGCCCACGTGCCCACACGCGCGATGTCGTCGACGACCAGGGCAATGATTCGCGGATTCGCCTCGGCGTACTTGCGCCCCGCGATATAGAAGATGTAGTTGCTGACCAGGCCACTGCCGTCGGCCAGGACCCGCGCATCGGTCTGCTTCTGAATCGCCGCCAGGAATGGATCCCAGATCACCCACGCGTCGACGCTGCCGCGCTCGAACGCCGCGCGCGCATCGGCGGGGGGCAGAAACACGATCTCGACATCGCCGGGTTTCAGACCCGCCTTTTCCATCAGCTTGACGAACAGGAAGTGAACGTTCGAGCCTTTGTTCAGCGCGACCCTGCGCCCCTTGAGATCGGCCACCGACTTCAGCGGCGAGTCCTTGCGCACCACGACCGCCTCGGCCGTCGGCGAGGGCGGTTCGTTGGCGACATAGACGAAATCGGCACCGGCGGCCTGGGCGAAGATCGGCGGCGCCTCGCCGACGTTGCCGAAGTCGATGCTGCCCACGTTCAACGCTTCCAGCATCTGCGGGCCGCCCGGAAACTCGATCCAGCGCACCGCTACGCCTTGCGCGGCAAGCCGCTTGTCGAGATCGCCGCGCGTCTTCATCAGGGTCAAGGTGCTGTATTTCTGGAAGCCGATGCGCAACTCCGTGGCCGCGCCGGCCGTTTCCGCCCGCACCGGGTTGGAGACCAGACCGAGCGCCAGCGCGAGACCGCAAGCGACGACAAGGCGGCGCTGCACGGTCACCGCGGGCGAAGATGGCTTGGTATTCATTCAATGACCTCGGTTGGGTGGGGGTGTGAGCGCGGGTTCGGGGCCGCTGCATTGGCAAACCGACGCGTTCGATCGCGCGGCTGCAACTCCTTGACATGCACGCCGAGCGGGTCGAGCGCGCGGATCATCGCGACCACATCGGGGCCGGGCAAGACAACCGGGCCGAGGTCGTCGGCGATGACGAGCGGGAAGCCCGTGCTCTGGGCAACCTCGTCGAGCGTCGTGTCTGGGTAGAGCGCGCAGAGCCGCAGGTGCCCGCTCGCATCGAAGTCGAACAATCCCAGCTCGGTGACCAGCCATTGCGGCCCCTTGCCACGATGACCGAGCTGCGCGCGTGTGCGCCCGTCGACGCCGCGGTGGCCGAGGCTGGTGATGAAGTCGCATTGTTCGACGATCCGAAAGCGGCGCCGGCCGTTGCGATCCGGCGCGCTGCGGTGTGCCGGGCTCCACAAGGTGATGCGCTCGACATCGCAAGACAGATTGCAGCCGCCGCCGCCGCCCGGCAGCTTGGTGTCCAGACTGTCGCGGCCGAGTCGTGTCACGTTCGCGTTGCCCCAACGGTCGATCTGCAGCCCCGACAGAAACATGCGGCCGATGCGCCCGCTCGCGCCGAGGTCGAACAGCTCCTCGATGTCGAGCGAGCCTTCTGCCTCGCGGTCGAGGGCCCAGTCGTTCGAGGTTGGCGTCAGGAAAGGCGGGCGGGGGTTGAGACCGTAGGTGGCGCCAGCGACCAGCACCATATCGGGTGCGTGCGTGCGTTTGGCGACGTGCATCGCGAGTTGCACGAGCGGCGAGCCGAAGCCGTGGAACGCCAGGCTTCGGTCTTCGATGGTGCGGGCGAGCGTGTAGATCATCGCCTCGCCGAGGCTGCACTGCGAGGTCATGCCGGCACCTCCGCGTAGAGCTGCTTCCAGGCCTCGGTTCCTTCGCGCCACGTGGCGAGGCGGGTGCGCGTCGCCGCGCCACCGATGCGCTCCAGGTAGGTGGCGTGGTCGGCGCAATCGAGCACGTAGGGCACGACATAGTCGTCGCGAAAGACAGCGGCACCGGCCTTGGCCGCCTCGTAGTACAGCGCGGTGTGCGGCCGGTCGTAGGCGTAGAACGGGTAGCACGCGGTCGGGTGCGCGCCCATTGCGACCTCGGTGATCGCAGCGACGTAAAAGTACGGCACGTTGGCGCCGCCGAGTTTTTGGAGCTCTTCATTCGTCACGATGCGCTCGACCGTGGCAATGACCTTCTTCGACGCGCGCGCCGACAGAATGTCGGCGACCGGCGGACCTTCGATGCGCAAGTTGCCGTGGGCATCGCCGTATTGCGCGTGGATCAGCGTCACGTCGGGTTGCAGCGCGGGCACGAGCAACAGGTCGTCGCCGGTGAACGGGCATTTCATCGGCAGATACTCCGGATGCATCGCTTCGAAGCTGGTGCCGCGCATCGATCGAACCGGCAGGAACGGCACGCCGTAGGCCGCGGCGCGCAACTGCTGCACCACCGTGTAGCAGCAGCTGTCGGCGACTTCGACCGCGCCCGACTCGCAGGCGCGTCGGTAGTTCGGCGCCATGCCGAAATCCTGCTCGAATCCGACGTAACTCTCGGCTGTCTTGGCCACGGCCCCGGCACCGCACAGCAAGTCGATGTCGATGCCATGCGCCGACCCGACCACCTTCAGCCCCTTGCGGCCAGCGCGGATCAAGGCGCGAAGCGCCGCCATCGGTTCGCGCGATGACAGCCCGCCACCGACGGCGAGCCAGTCGCCGTCCTTCACATGCGCGACCAGTTCGTCGAGACCGACGCGCTTGTCGCTCGCGGCGTAGATGCCGCTCATACCGCGGTCATGCCCCCGTCGACCGCGAAGATCGAGCCGACGCAAAAGCTCGCTGCATCCGACAGCAGGAAGGCAACCGCCTCGGCGATGTCGTCGGGTTTTCCGAAGCGCCCGATCGGGTATTTCGCGAGGCGCTTGTTCAACGCCTCTTCGCTGGTGTCGCTGCCCAGCAGCGAGCGGCCCATCGCCGTCTCGGCCACCGTGCCAGGGCAGACGCAGTTCACGCGGACGCCGTGCTTGGCGTACTCGGCGCCCATTTGCCGCGTCAGGTTGACGATGGCCCCCTTGGCGGCGCAGTACGCTGCCATCGTCGGGATGCCGACCAGGCCCGCGACCGAGCCGACGTTGACGATCGTGCCGCGCCTGGCCGCGATCATTTCCGGCAACACGGCGCGCGACGCGAGGAACGTGCCGGTGACGTTGACAGCCCAGATTTTTTGCCAGGACTCGGGCGTCGAGTCGTGCACGCTGCCGAAGCCGGCAATGCCGGCGTTGTTGAACAGGCCGTCGAGTGCGCCGAGCGCTTCGCGCGCCGCCGTGACCGCTTTGGCAACGCTGGCGGCATCCGTGACATCACAGACAACGCCGAAGGCCTTCGCCCCTTCTGCCGCGAGCGCCTTCGCCGAAGCCTCTGCCAGCGCGCCGTCCATGTCGAGCAGCGCAACCGCTGCCCCTTCGTGCACCAGCAGCCGCGCGGTGGCCAAGCCGATTCCGGCCCCACCGCCCGTGATGACGACCTTGCGTCCTGACAATCTGCCTGCCATGTCTGTCTCCCGTTGGTTCTGGAACAATTTCGTGCCTCAGATCGACGAGTAACCCCCGTCAACGACGAGTGCCGATCCGTTCATGTACTTTGCGTCGGCGCTGGCGAGGAACCAGACCGCCGAAGCCACGTCGTCCACGCCGCCAACGTCGCCTTGCGGGATTCGCGCGACGACCTGGGCGCGCAGCTCCGGCTGCTCGAGCCGCCAGTGCGTCATCGGCGTGTCGATCATCCCGGGGCACACCGCGTTGCAGCGGATGCCCGCAGCCGCATAGTCGACCGCGACCGAGCGCGTGAGCATCAGCGCCGCGCCCTTGGAGATCGTGTACGCCGCGCGGCCCGGGAACGCCACCAGCCCCGCGACCGAGGCGATGTTGACGATCACGCCCGCGCCTTGTTCGAGCATCGCGGGGAGCGCCGCGCGGCACATCAGGAACATGCCGCGACCGTTCACACCCCAGACGCGATCGAAGTCCTCGACCGAGGTCTCGTGCAGTTTCAGCGCCTGCGGCCCGCCGACGATGCCCGCGTTGTTCACGAGCACGTCGATGCGACCGAAGCGGCTCAACGTTTGCGCGACGGCAGCTGGCGCGTCGGCGGCGCTGGAAACATCGGCACGGACCAGCGCGAGGCGCTCGCCGGCATCGGCCCAGAACTCGCGACGCGTCGCCTCCAGTGCCGCCAGGTCGAGATCGACCGCGGCGACAAGATGCCCCTCGGCGAGGAATCGATTCGTGATCGCGCGACCGATCCCCGACGCCGCGCCCGTCACCAGCACCGTTCGGTTCATGGCTGCACCCGCGTCACGCCGCGCCGGCCTCGCGCGCTCATAGATCCCTGAGCTTGCGGTGCCCTGCCCGCAGTCGCGCGAGCTGGATGAAGTGGGTCGGGTTGAGGAACAACTCGTCCATGTCGCCGAGTTGGTCGATCGTCAGGCCCTGCTTCATCAACTGGTACAGGTACTGAAACGAGTCCTTGGCGCCATAGCCCACGTGGTGGGCGCCGACGACCTGCCGCGTGTCCTCGTCGATGATGAGTTTCTGGAACCCCGACATCTTCGGTTCGAGGAAGGCGTACAACATGGTTCGATCGCTCGCCGGCAGCGCCACATTCAACCCGTCGGGCGTGTTCGGGGGCATCTTGATCGTGACGACGTTCTTGTACTTTTTGCGAGCCTCTTCCTCGCTCAAACCCATCCAGCTCACTTCATAGTGGGTGTGCATGAAATCGGGCCAGTCGTGCGGAGCGTAGGAGACGCGCTCGCCCATCACGGCGCGCGCTGCGTAGGTGCCGCTCTTGCGCGCCTTGAACATCTCCATCGGGCCGCCGATCAGGTCGCCGATGGCATAGACGCCGGGCACCGTTGTCTGCATCCGGTCGTTGACGATGACTTCGTTGTTCGCGCCAATTTCGACGCCGAGCACCTTAACCGCCATCTCGGAATTTGGAATTTCACCCAGTCCGTGAAACACGAAATCGGTCTCGATTCGTTGCAGGCCTTGCGGTGTGCGGATGATGGCGGCGCACACATGACCCTCGGCATCGGCCTCCAGGCGCTCGACTTCCGAGCCCTCCCATATCTCCATGCCCTGGTCCTTCATGCGGTCGATCGTGTAGCCGCGGGTTTCGTCGTCGGAGATGAGCTTGAGCAGCTGGCTGCGCACCACCAAGATCGTGCGCCGGCCGGTCGCGTTGAAGAAGCAGCCGTACTCGACCGCCGTCTTGGAGCCACCGATGACCACCACGGTGCCGCCGGGCTCGTAGTCCAGCGTCTCGACCAGATTGACGTAGTCGTACACGCCCTTCAGATCGGCGCCGGGGCAGGGCAGCGGCTGCGGGCGCGCGCCGAGCCCGAGCACCAGGTTTTTGGCGCGAAAGCGCCGCCCGGCCACCTCGACCGTGTGCGCATCGATGATCGTGCCTTCGGCATTGAGCACGTACTCGAGGTCGAGCTGCTCCTTGCTTTGGTAGTTCATGATCGCGTGCGGGCCGACCCGGCCTTTGCGGAACAGGTCGACAACGTCCTTGATCGACGTGCGCTTCCCTGTCATGTCCTGGAACCAGAGCCGGCCCGCCATCGTGCGTTCGAGCATCAGCTGCGCCGCGCATTCCGAAAACAAATGGTGCGGCACGCAGGCGTTGTGCGGGCACGAGCCACCGAGGAACGGCCACTTCTCGATGATGAGCTGGCGCCCGCCCATCGCCCGCATATAGGCGGAGCCGAAACGCCCGCCGGCACCGCCACCGAGAAAGATCGCGTCGTACTCGCGCGTGTCGTCGTCGTTGAGGTTGAAGAGTGCGCCCTGGGCGCGCCCTTCGAGCAGGTCGTCGATGCGCGACTCCCAGGCACCGATCGTCAGGTGTTCGTCACGTATGTTTTGCATTCAGTCCATCCTCGAGCGTCAATGCGGGGATCTCGGCCGGCGTTGCATCGCAGCGCGGCGTTGACGGGGTCAGAGTCCGCAGCAAGGGCATGCACTGCGGTACGGATTGCTGCTCTCCCAGGGGTGCTCGCTGGCGCAGGTGCCGGCCTTGGGTGCGACGGCTTCGCTGCCGCACTTCGAGCACACCCAAACCCGCGGCGACCGGGTGCCAGCCAACACCAGACTGCTGTACTGGTGTTGGCAGTCCGGGCACTCGAGCAATAGCACCGGCATGACGAGCCCTCCCGTGGGTCACGGGGGCGGCAGCGTGCAGTGAAGCCAGCGCCGCCCCGGATCGGCTACGCCACTTTTTTGCCGGCGGCCTCGAGCTCGTTGCGAACCAGTTGCGTGCCCGCAACCATCGCGTGCAGCTTGTCCTTGGCGATATAACGCTGCAGCAAGATGAGCCCGCAGTCGGTGGTCACGCCCAGGCGCTCGGCCGGCACGTACTCCAGCAGCTTGCGGATGCGAGCCGCGACCTCTTCCGCCGTCTCGGTGATCGTGCTCTTCACGTCGATCACACCGGCCCAGAAATCGACGTTCGCCGGCAACGGGTGCTTCTTCATCACTTCGAGCCCGGACAGATCGTCCGAGCGGCGGCCGCAACTCTCCAGGTTGAGCACGCTGATCTTTGCCTCGTAGGCCTTGGGAATGATCGTTGCTGTCGCGGCCGGCTGTGCGCCCTTGCGCTTGGTCAGGTCGAATATCTCACCCGCCTTCGCCGTCTCGTCGGGCATGTAGGCGGGTGTGCCGCCCCAGTTGCCCCAGCACACATGGACGATGATCTTCGCCTTGTTGATGCCTTCGACGGCCCGGTTGAAGGCCTCGATCGCGTAGTCTTCGAAGAAGTAGGGCCAGGTGAACTCGTCGAGCTGAATGAAGTCGGCGCCGATGGCCTCGACCTCCTTCAGATCCTCATTGATGGCGGCGGCCATCGCCATGGCGCGTTCGTGGCTCGACTTGTAGTGAAGGTCGTTGGTGCACTGCGCGAGCACCTGCACCCCGGTGTACTGCACCTTGATCGGCTTCTTGGTGGCGCGGCGCAGCGCTTTGGCCTGCTCCAGCATGATCGCGCCATGCCGCTTCAACGGCTGAGCCAAGGTGCCGGCATGCAGGCGGCTGTAGATCGGAAAGCCGAGGTGACCGCCCTTCAGGTCGTAGCCGAGCCGCTTCATGTAGTAGTACACGGCCTGGTCGGCGTAGTTGTCGCCGTGCAGGCGGCCATCGGAAATGATGTCCAGGCCGGCGGCCTCCTGATCGGCAACCACCGCGCCCATCGCATCGTCGAGCGCCTCCTGCCACATCGAGTCGGGTGGCTGCTGGTCGCCCGTGAAGGCCCTGGCGAACGTCGCATCCCACCAGCGTGGGTTCGGATAGTTGCCCACCATGCTGGTCGGGATCAGGATTTCCTTGTTGCCGATCTTCATCGTCTGTCTCCTATCGTTTGCGCGCTCCAGCCTCAAGAGGCGCGATGGCGCAGGTTGACCATAAATATCCAAAGACCATCACACTATTTCGACTGTCAATGCCGCCGAAGTGCATCTAACATATACAATGTATGCCTATCTATATCAAATACTCCTATCGAAAACCCGAGTGCCCGGATCACGCTCGCCGGTCGGCTCAGGCCAGCATGTCGCAATAGAATCGGCATCATTCGAGACCAGCATGCGGAGCACCTGACGTGGCACGAACAGCAAGCGGAGCGGAACATGTCGTGGCGGCGTACGCGCTCTTGCGCAATGCCAAGACCACCGATCAATTGCGGCTTGCGCAGGCCGTGCTGTTGCCACTCGAACTGGGCTTGAGCATCGAGCAAACGGCACGCGCGATCGGCCGCTCCACCGGCGCCACATGCAGCATGCGCAACCGCTTTGCAAGCTTGGGCGGGCGCCCGACCGAGGCCTGTCGTGGCAAGCACGATTTGCGCAACCATGCCCATGCCGATCTCGACCTCGAGGCGCGGATCCTCGACGAAGTTCTGGCGCGGCCGTCGGTACGCCGCGGCGCGGTGCTCTCGCAGCTCAAGCCCGCGATCGAGACCCGGTTGGGCAAGGTGATCGCGCTGTCCAGCGTCTACCGCATGCTGGCTCGGCATGGCTGGCGCCGCAGCGGATCGAACCCGCGACAGGGCTCGGGAGCGACGCGCGCGCACGGCGAGTGGAAGAAGATGGTCGACCCCCAACGGACAAAGCCGTGACGATGATCGCCGCGGCGCGGGCCGCCATTGCTCGGGTGGTGCGATATTCCCGACGCGCGGATGACCCCGCGGCGGCGCGCCGAATTGATTCAGTTTCTAATGGAAAAGCCGGCTTTCTTGCTGCGTTGCAGCAGAGGCCTGAAGTGGACAAGAAGGCATGGTGATGCGGAAGTTGCTCACGATCGAAGAGGCTGCGCAGTTGCTCAATGTGAGCAAGACCTCGTTGCGTCGCTGGACCAAGCTGGGCACGCTGCCCTGCGTGCGGGTAGGCGCGCGACGTGAGCGCCGGTTCCTGCAGGAAGATCTCGAGCGCTTGCTGAACCCCGATGAGCTGCCGCTGTCGACTCAACGCACCTCGGCAGCGCAAGATTCGTCGGACCCGATCGCCATCCTTGGTGCAGCCGCCTCGCTGGGCGTACCGCGGCACGTGTGCCTGCACCACCATGATCGCGACGAGTTGTGGCGCCTGTTCCGGCCCTACGTCATCGATCACCTCGGACGCGGCGCGCCGATGCTCTACATCCACGAGGAAGGCGCGCGCGCCGACGTCATCAAGCGTCTGCGCGGTGAAGGCTTCGACACCGACGACCTGACCGAGCGGGGGTTGCTGCGTCTGCTGGTACCGTCCGAGGCGTACCTGCGCACCGGCAGCTTCTCCGCGCCGCGGATGATCGACTTCATGGAGTCGGCGATCCTCGACCTGCGCGCGCTCGGTCACGGCGCGATCCTGGTCTCGGGCGAGATGACCTGGTACCTCAGCGGAGCCGCGGGCGTCGAAGAAATGATCCCTTACGAAGCGGCGCTCAACGAGCTGCTCCGACGTTACCCGGACGTGACGATCGTTTGCCACTACGACATGACACGCCTGCCCGGCAGCGTCAACCTGGGCGCGATCTGCGCGCACACTCACGTGCAATTGCCCGACCGCATCGTCGCCGGGTTCTACCGCGACTGAGCGCAAGTCCACCCGGTTTTGCCGAGCCTTCAGCCTCTATCGAAGCCGCCTTCGGGGAGAAGCAAGCGCAGACCCAGAACGGCGAGCGCCGCGCCGGCGATCCGATCGACCCATGGCTTGACGCGCGCATAGACGTGGCGCGCGCGACGGGTCGAGAAGAAGCAGGCGAGCGCGACGTGCCACGCGGTCGCGTTGATTACCACGATGGCGATGGCGCACAGCTTGACCCACAGCGGCGCGGCCGGCGGCAACAAAGCGCCGAAGATGCCGACGAAAAAGACCAGCGCCTTGGGGTTCGTCAAATTGGTCAACACCCCTTGCCGGTACGCGCGGGCGTCGCCCCGGCGCGCCGGAAGGTCAACGTCGGCCAGTCGCGCGAAGGCGTCGTCGCCAGCGCCGCGCCACAGCCGCCAGCCCAGGTACACCAGATAGAGCCCACCCACCGCGCGCAGTGCGGCGGCGAGCATCGGCGTTCTGACGAGCTCCAGGCTCAAGCCGAACAGCGCCGCGATCGACCACATCGCAGCGCCGCTGGCAACACCAAGCGCGGTAAGTACGCCGCTGCGGCGACTGTCGCCGAGAGCGGCGCGCATGACGATGAGCACATTGGGGCCAGGGCTGGCCAGCGCCAGCGCATGGACAACAAAAAGGCCGGCGAGCATCGTCGTGTAGGCGTTCATCGGGACAGCGCAGGCGCGCATTCCGCGACCGAAGCGTGAAACAGCGCCAAACCCCGCTTTCGCCCGCACTGCTTCTCAAGCTCGGGATTGAACGACATAACCATGCTCAATGACCCTGGATCGACTCCAAGCCTTTGAACCAGTCTCCCATGCGCGGGTTCGGCGTGTCAACGCAACTGCCTTAGCGGCGGTCCGATGTTGCTTCGTCGAACGGACATGCTGGCCGCTACAGCTTCGCCCGCGCTTCTTGCAGTCGTCGCTCAAGATCGGCGACCAGCGCCCGGGCCTCGTCGGCCTCGGGAATCGGGCGGCCGCTGTCACGCCACTCGACCGCGCTCTTGAACCCTTCGACCTGGGCTTGCCGGCGGAACCAGAGCCCCTCCGGGTTGTGGCGCGTGATCCCGTCGAACACGGTGGCGAACATCTGGCTCTGCTCCAGGCCCATCGACATCCAGACCTGGTTCACCACCAGCTTGTGCATCATCAGGTGCGAGCGAGGTACCCCCGAGATTCGCTTGGCCAGCGCGAAGGTCGCTTGGTCGAGGTTCTCGGCCGGCACCGAGACATTGGCGAGGCCCCATTCCGCGGCCTGCATTCCCTTGATCGTGTCGCCGGTGAACATCAGCTGCTTGGCACGCACCGCCCCCACGCGGTAGGCCCACATGGCCGTCGTCGGGCAACCCCAGACACGCGTGGGCATGTAGCCGATCGAGGCATCGTCGGCCATCACGAGCAGATCGCAGCACAGGGCAATGTCGCTGCCACCGGCCACGGCGTAACCGTGGACCTTGGCAATGGTCGGTTTGGAGCAACGCCACAGCGACATGAAGTCATCGGTGCAGCGCTTCATGAAAGCGTAGTCCACCATCGGGTCCCATGGCGACTTCTCCTGTCGGCAGGGGTGATCGGCCATGCCCAGCGGGTCCGCCCCTTGCGCATACTCGTTCAGATCGTAGCCCGCGCAAAACGCCCGGCCGGCGCCTTCGACGATGATGACGTGAACTTCATCGTCGGCCTCGGCCCACGCCACGGCCTGGCGAATTTCTCCGGGCATCGCGCTGCCGATCGCGTTGAGCTTCTCGGGGCGGTTGAGTTGCAGGCGGGCGATGCGCGGCTCGACAGGGTCCTTGTCGATTTGCACGGAGCTGTAGGCAGGCATGGACTTGGCCTCGGTTGATTGCCCGTTGACGGGGGACTTGAGTCTAGGCAATGCACGCCTCGAGAGTTGTCGTTGCGATGCCAAATTCCTGTCCGCATGTCTCCGGCTCGACTGTGTTGCGCGAAGACCGGGTCGACGCTGTGATCGACATCAGGCTGACCTGGAGCGACACCCACCCCGAATACACCGGGCGTTTGCTCGCGGCGATCGCCGACGAATGGGGAGTCGACCAGAAGACCGCCTGCCGCCGGGCGGGGCGTGTTATTTTCAGACGAATGAAGAAGATGTGGAGCGTGTCATGCAACACCGGGAGGCGCGCACGTGCCTGACAAGACGATCGATGTGCTCGCCATCGGCGAAGCGATGGTCGAGTTCAACCAGCAAGCCACCGGAGCGGGTCACTACCAGGCAGGCTTCGGCGGCGACACCTCCAACTGCGCCATCGCCGCGGCCCGGATGGGCGCGCGCAGCGCCTATCTGACGCAGATCGGCGACGACGTGTTCGGCGACGACTTGCTGGCGCTGTGGCGGCGAGAAGGGGTCGACACCCAGGGTGTGCACCGCCTGGCAGGCTTTGATACCGGCCTCTACTTCGTCACTCACGCGAGCGACGGCCACCGCTTTTCCTACCGCCGATCGGGCAGCGCCGCGAGCCGCATGACTCCCGCGACGATTCCCGCCGGCCTGGTCGGGAGCGCACGCTGGCTGCATTGCTCGGGCATCTCGCAAGCCATCAGCACATCGGCATGCGACACCGTGTTCGAAGCCATCGCATGCGCCCGCGCCGCCGGCACACGGGTAAGTTACGACCTCAACTTCCGGCCGTCGCTCTGGCCCGCGCCACGCGCGCTGGCAATGGCACGTGCCACGCTCGCGCACTGCGACCTGTTCTTCCCGAGCGTCGACGAGATTGCCGCGCTCACGGGCTTGAACACGCCCGAAGACATCGTGCGCTGGTCGCACGACCAGGGCGCATTGACGGTCGCGCTCAAGCTCGGTTCGGCCGGCTCGATGGTGTCGAGCGCCGCGGGTTCGAGGCTCGTTGCGCCCTACCCGGTTCACCCGGTCGACGCCACCGGCGCCGGTGACTGCTACGCAGGCGCGCTGCTCGCGCGATTGTCCGCCGGCGACGGACTGCCGGTGGCGGCGCTCGCGGCCAATGTGGCGGCCGCGCTGAGCACCCAGGGCTATGGTGCGGTCGCGCCGCTGCCGCACTGGTCGGACGTGCAACCGAAGCTGGCGTAGCGGCCAATCTGCGAGTCCTGTCAGCGACCCATGCCCAGCCCGAGACGGTCGGATATTCGTTGTGCAATCGTGGGTTCACGGTCGGGTCTCCGTCCTGCCGGCCCCGCGCGTGCGCAGAAATCAGCTATGAATTCAAGGGCCTGAGCACTGCCGCCGCGACGCCGTGCGTTGGCACCCTCCAGGCTGATCAGGGAATGATCCAGCGCATGAACCGGTCGGGCTTCGGCCGACCCGGGCGCTGCCAAGCATTCACCTGGGTGGGCACGATCACGCTCGCGCACCGCGAGTCGTCGGTGCCGTTCTCGTTCCTCGACGGCGACGGCAAGCCGGTCGGCTACGCGATCGACCTGTGCCTGCGTCTGGTCGCGATCGCCGAAGGCGGCGGCGCTGGAGTGCGGCTCCACCACCGACAACATCGAGCGGCGCCAGCGTGTGGCCTTCACGGTGCCCCACTACATTGCCGGCGCGCGCTACCTTGTGCGTGCCGACAGCACGCTCACCGGCTTGGCCGACTTCGAATACAAGACGCTCGTGTCCACCAAAGGAACGACCCCGCTGAAAGCCATCGAGAAGGCCAACCGCGAGCGCCTGATGGGCATCAAGGTCATCGAGGCGGCCGACCACGCGGCGGCCGTGGACATGGTCGAATCCGGCGAGGCCGCCGGGTTCGCGATGGACGACGTGCTGCTCTACGGGCTGATCTCGACCCGGCCCGACCCGGCTCAAGGTCGTAGGCAAGTTCCTGACCATCGAGCCGCTGGCCATCATGCTGCCGCGCGACGACCCCGAACCGAAGAAGCTCGCCGACGATGAAATGAAGCGCCTGATCCGCACGAAAGAGGCTCACGCCATCTACGATCACTGGTTCCTCGAACCGATTCCCCCCTAGGGCGTCGCGCTGAACCTGCCGCGAAACTATCTCTTGAAGGACATGTGGAAATATCCGACCGACGTGATCGCGTTCTGATGCTGGCCGGGCGCGCCGCAAGGACACTGAAATCCTCGCTCCGCCGGGGTCGGAGCGCCAGCCTGGACACGCGCCGGTTACCCACCGATACATAAAACGTTGGCCGGGCAGGCCGCCAGAGCGCGATTCCCTTCAGTGCAACACGCTCATGGGGATTCCCATATGGCGCCGTCTGTCGTAAAAAGGTGGCTGTGCGTCGTTGCGCGCAGGGGCTCCGGTTTCAACTTGGGGAGTCCGTTCAGGTCGGAGGCTCAATATGGTTCAACGCAAGAGTGCAAGTGCGATACGCCGGCGCGTTTGGCGTATCTCCGAGGTCGCGCCTTTGGGAGAATTTGTCTATCCCGACGAGTTGCCGGCCAAACCCGTGGTGGAAGGCGAGCCGGTCGAGCCGGTCGATCCGGGCTGGCGCATGTCATCGTTCGAGCTGACCCACGGCCTCGAAGTCAGCGAGGCGCCCGCCGACACGGTCCCCGGCGACGTGTTCGACGAGTTGTTCCGGCGCTGATCTTGGCGGGCCCGCGGAGCCGCTCCGCGACGCCACCCACCGCCTCCACCGATCTTTACACGTGGCAGCGCTTGCCTTGCGCTGCCGCGCCGCCATGTGTGTGCCGGGTGACGCCCGCACCGCATTCAATCGACCTGCATCCGGTGTGTCGGCGCATGCGTAAGAACCGTGCCGGGTCACCAAACCGCCGCTTCGTCGCTTGACGCTCGCCCGGATTCCCTGAACGGTGTGCAACTTTCCCGGCCCGCCTTCACTCGGAGAATGGGTCGCAGGAATATACTGAGGTGTCTTTTGAATCACGTTCACGCAGCCAAGCACAAGGGGTCGTTCATGGGTGCCAAACTCAAGGTCGCAGGGTGGCTCGCCGTGGGCGCGGTCGCCGGTGCACTGGCCACGATGCAGTTGCAAGCCACGGCACGCAACGGCGTGTCGCAACTTCCACTTGAAGAACTGCAGCAACTGGCCGCCGTATTTGGCATGGTCAAGACCGACTACGTCGAACCGGTCGACGAGAAAAAGCTGATCAGCGACGCGATCGGCGGCATGGTCGCCGGGCTCGACCCGCACTCGCAGTACTTCGACAAGAAGAGCTTCAGGGAATTTCGCGAATCGACGACCGGCCGATTCGTCGGCATCGGCATTGAAATGGGCATGGAAGACGGGCTGGTCAAGGTCGTCAGCCCGATCGAAGGCTCGCCCGCGTTCCGCGCCGGCATGAAAAGCGGCGACCTCATCACCAAGATCGACGACACCCTGGTCAAAGGCCTGACGGTCGACCAGGCGGTCAAGCGCATGCGCGGCGAGCCCAACACCAAGGTCGTGTTGACGGTGTTCCGCAAGACCGAGAGCCGCAGCTTTCCGGTCACCATCGTGCGCGAAGAGATTCGCGTGCAGAGCGTGCGCTCCAAGGTGATCGAACCCGGTTATGCGTGGTTGCGCGTGAGCCAGTTCCAGGACCGCACCGTCGAAGACTTCTCGCGCAAGCTCGAAGAAATCTACAAGCAGGAGCCCAACCTGAAGGGCCTGGTGCTTGATCTGCGCAACGACCCGGGCGGTTTGCTCGAGGGTGCGGTGGCCATATCCGCGGCCTTCCTGCCGAGCGACGTGGTGGTCGTTTCGACCAACGGCCAGATCGCCGACTCGAAGCAGACCTTCAAGGCCTCGCCCGAGTATTACCAGCGCCGTGGCGGCACCGACCCCTTGCGCAAGGTGCCCGACGCGGTCAAGCGCGTGCCGTTGATCGTGCTGGTGAACGAAGGCTCGGCTTCGGCCAGCGAAATCGTGGCCGGCGCGTTGCAAGACCACAAGCGCGCCACGATCATGGGCGCGCAGACCTTCGGCAAGGGCTCGGTACAGACCGTGCGCCAGCTATCGCCCGAGACCGCGCTGAAGATCACCACCGCGCGGTACTACACGCCGAGCGGCGCGTCGATCCAGGCCAAGGGCATCGTGCCCGACGTGATGATCGACGAAACGGCGGAAGGCAACCTGTTCGCCGCGTTGCGCACCCGCGAGGCCGACCTCGAGAAGCACCTGCAAAGCGGCCAGGGCGCCGAGCAAAAAGACGAAGTGCGCGAGAAAGCCCGTGACGAAGCGCGCAAGAAGCTCGAAGAAGACGTGGCGAAGAAAGCCGGCACCGCGCCCAAGCCCCCCATCGAATTCGGCACCGCCGAAGACTTTCAGCTCACGCAGGCACTCAACCGCCTGAAAGGCAAGGCTGTGATGGTCAGCAAGACCGCCGTCGAGCGCAAGGCCGAAGCCGACATTACAAACTGACAGCCGGCTCGCCCGAACCCAAACGCCCGTGCCTACCGCGGGCGTTTTAGTTTGTATGCTGCGCGCATGGACGACACCCAGCTGCTGCGCTACTCGCGCCACATCCTGCTCGACGAGATCGGCATCGAAGGCCAGCAACGCCTGCTCGCATCAAATGCGCTCGTGATCGGCGCTGGCGGCCTCGGCTCGCCGGTGGCGCTGTACCTCGGCACGGCTGGCGTGGGCACGCTGACGCTGGTCGACCACGACACCGTGGACCTGACCAACCTGCAGCGCCAGATTGCCCACTCGCTCGCGCAGGTCGGCCAGCCCAAGGTCGAGTCCGCGGCGCGCAGCGTCGCTGCCATCAACCCCGACGTGCGTGTGATCGCCTTGCAAGAACGTGCCGATGCCGCACGCCTCGACGCGCTGGTGATCGAGGCCGACGTGGTCGTCGATTGCAGCGACAACTTCGCGACCCGGCACGCCGTCAACGCGGCCTGCGTGGCGCACCGCAAGCCGCTCGTGTCGGGCGCGGCGATCGGCTTCGACGGGCAAATCTCGGTCTACGACACCCGTTCCCCCGACAACCCGTGTTACGCCTGCCTGTTCCCGGCAGACGCGACGTTCGACGAGGTGCAGTGCTCGACGATGGGCGTGTTCGCGCCGCTGGTGGGCATCATCGGAAGCATGCAGGCGGCCGAGGCCCTGAAGCTGCTGATGGGCGTGGGCACCTCACTGGCCGGACAGTTGCAGATGCTCGATGCGCGCTCGATGGAGTGGACGCGGATTCGCACCGTGCGCAACGCCGATTGCCCAGTGTGCGCGCAGAGGCGCTCGACCGGCGCGAGCTGACGCCGCCCTTCAGGCCACGGCGAGGCTTTGCCACATTGCCTCCGGCACGTCGATCCCTCGCGCCAGCGCGGTGCGCAGCAGCAGCCTCACGCCGCGCCCCCGGCAGGCGAACCCCGTCGTCGACAAGCATCTCGCGCACCAGCACCCAGCAGCTCGACCACCAGCGCCAGCATCGCGCCCTTGGAGCTGGAAGCGGCGCCCAGCGGCAGCATCGAGCCGTCCATGCCGGCCTGCGGGTCGGTGGTGGGCTCGCCATTCGCATCGAGCGCCCAGCCGAGCGGGATAGGCCTGCCTTCCCTGGCCGCCAGCATCAGCTTGCCGCGCGCCACTTCGCTCAGGCTCAGGTCGATCATCAAGGCCGCTTCACCGCGACGCGGGAAGATCGCCGCGACCGGGTTGGTGCCGAAGATCGGGTGCCGGCCGCGGGCCGCGGGCATCGCCGAAGGCGCGTTCGCAAAGCCCAGCCCGACCAGCCCGGCCTCGGCCGCCGGGCGCAGATGATCGACGAGCACGCCGGCGTGGTGGCTGTTGATGACACCGATCAGGCCGGCAGCGCCCCGGTTCTTGACGATCTCCGCGACCGCCGCACCATTGACCCGACCCTGGCGCAAATGGCCGCTGTATTGCGCGACGCGGCTCAGGCCGTGCGACACGAGGCCCTGCGCTTCGGCCAGCACCAGGGCACGCGCCGTGGCCTCGGCCATGGCGGGACTCGCCCCTGCGCGCTGCAGGGCCGCGCTGACACGCTCGCGGGCGAGCGTCATTGAAATGTTCGGCATCGGGCCCGCCCTCGCCACTCGGTATTCACCCCCTTCGCACTCCTGTTCCCACCCATGGGTGGCAGTGATCTTGGTGGCGGGCCACAGCTTCAACGCGACCACCCACCACACTTGCCTTAAGCTGTGCGCCATGAGCAAACAGAGCCGGCGCGCCACCCGAAACTTTCCCACGGCGCAGCAAGACGCACACGCCGGGTCGACCAAGCCCTTGTCGCGCTACGAGGGCCCCGAAAGCTCGTACCGACTCGCCTTCACCGACACCGACTTCCTGCTGCGCGAAGAGATGCGCCCGGTGCGCATGCAGCTCGAGCTGCTCAAGCCCGAGATGGTGCAAGACGAACAAGGCATCGAGTCGACCATCGTGATCTTCGGCAGCGCGCGCGTCGTGCCGCGCGACGTGGCCCAGCGCCTGCTCGACGATGCTCGCTCGGCCAACAACGCCACCGCGCTCGCGCTCGCCGAGCAACACATGGCGATGGCGCACTACTACGAAGAGGCGCGGCGATTCGCGGCCCTCGTGACGCAAAAATCGGCGCAGCTCGCCACCCCGATCTACGTCGTCACCGGCGGCGGCCCCGGCATCATGGAAGCCGGCAACCGCGGCGCCTTCGAGGCCGGCGGCAAGAGCATCGGCCTGAACATCGTGCTGCACCACGAGCAGGCGCCCAACCCCTACATCACGCCCGAGCTTTGTTTTCAGTTTCACTACTTCGGCCTGCGCAAGATGCACTTCCTGATGCGCTCGGTGGCGCTGGTGTGCTTCCCCGGCGGCTTCGGCACGCTCGACGAAATGTTCGAGGCGCTCACGCTGATTCAAACCGGCAAGTCGCGACGCCGCCCGGTGCTGCTGTTCGGCCGCGAGTTCTGGACCAGGCTGATCAACTTCGAGCTGCTCGTCGAGACCGGCATGATCAGTGCGCTCGACCTGCAACTGTTCCGCTTCGTCGAGACCGCCGAAGAAGCCTGGAGCCATCTGGAAGCCGAGGTCGGCTTCGAGTTGCGCGAGTCCGACAAAGACCTCCCCGCCGCCGATCTTTGAACACGAGACCTGCCATCGCATGAACAAACTCATCAGCCTGATCGGTGCACCCACCGACATCGGCGCTGGCAGCCGCGGTGCCAGCATGGGGCCCGAAGCGCTGCGCGTGGCCGACATCGTCAGCGTGCTCGAAGGCCACGGCCTCGAGGTGCTCGACCGTGGCAACCTCGCCGGCCCGGCCAACCCCTGGCTGCCGCCGGTCGATGGCTACCGCCACCTGAACGAAGTGGTGGCCTGGAACCAGGCGGTGCACGATGCGATGCACGCCGAACTCAAACTCGGCCGCCTGCCGATCCTGCTCGGCGGTGACCATTGCCTGGGCATCGGCTCGATCAGCGCGGTGGCGCGCCACTGCCGCGAAGCCGGCAAGAAGCTGCGTGTGCTGTGGCTCGACGCGCACGCCGACTTCAACACCAACACCCTCACCCCCAGTGGCAACATCCACGGCATGCCGGTCGCCTGCCTGTGTGGCCACGGCCCGCAAGCGCTGATCGAGATCGGCGGCACGGTGCCGGCGATCAACCCGAAAGCACTTCGCCAGATCGGCATCCGCAGCGTCGACCAGGGCGAAAAGCGCCTGGTGCGCGAGGCCGGCCTCGAAGTCTTCGACATGCGCTACATCGACGAGATGGGCATGCGCCACACGATGGAGCTGGCGCTGGCCACGCTCGACGCCAACACCCACCTGCACGTGAGTTTCGACGTCGACTTTCTCGACGCCGACCTGGCCCCCGGCGTGGCCACCACCGTCAAGGGCGGCCCGACCTACCGCGAAGCCCAGCTCTGCATGGAGATGATTGCCGACACCGGGCGGCTCGCGTCGCTCGACCTGATGGAGCTGAACCCGGCGCTCGACGTGCGCAACGGCACGGCGATCGTGGCGGTCGATCTGATCGAATCGCTGTTCGGCAAGAGCACCTTGATGCGGTCGTGATGGGCCCGCGCTCGCGCCTATTTCAGATCGACGGAAATCCGACTTTTTTGCAGCCATCTGGAAAATAGTCCAGGCTATTTTCCAGATGGCACACGATTCGTCAACCCGCGAGCTCACCGAAAACCTGCGCCGCGACCTGGGCCGAAAGCTCGTGGTGCTGACCGGCGCACGCCAGGCCGGCAAGACCACGCTGGCGCAACTGGAAGGCGTTTCTCGAGAGCGCCTGGGACGGACGCTCCGAAGGGCAAGCCGCGGCAGGTGGCGCAACATCGCGCTACATCCGGCCAAACCGCAAAGTTCAACAACGTCCTCCACAACATTGCGGAGGAGCGCCGCGCCTTCAGCACATAGCATGCGCACACCCACCTCTGGCGGAACTCCGTTGCAAACCTCGCCCGCATTTGAAGCAACATCGGGCGGCACACCGCAACGCCGCCCGGCGGCACCCGGCCATCGCGCCATCCATCGCCGGCCCAGGCGGCCATGAGCCAGACCGAGCGGCTCTACAGGCTCAAGAGCCTGCTCGACACCGGCCGCTGCCTCACCAGGACGCGCCTGCTCGAAGAACTGGCCATCTCACCGGCCACCCTCAAGCGCGACATCG
>JANMWG010000119.1:0-1515 GCA_031393885.1 Betaproteobacteria bacterium
GGCGAAACGAAGCAGGCCTGCGGGCTGGCGCCGACCTTGCGCGCCACCAGCCGCAGATCGGGCAACGGACCGAACCGGATGGCGACATCGATGCCGCCTTCCATCAGGTCGATGACGTGATCGCTCAGCACGAGGTCGACCATCAACGCCGGGTTGCGCTGGGCCAGCCCGACCAGGATCGGCGTGAGGTATTGCTCCCCGAACGCGGCCGGGGAGTTGACGCGCAATCGCCCAACGACATGCCGACCGGCGCCGACGATGCCTGCGCGCAGTTCGTCGATCTCGCCGAGCAGTTGCCGGGCACGCTGATAGAAGGTCTCGCCGGCTTCGGTCAGTTTAAGTCCGGTGGTGCCACGCGCGAGCAGGCGCGCGCCGAGCTCGGCCTCCAGGCTGGCGATCTGGCGGCTTACCGTAGGTTGGGTCGTGCCAGCCTCGCGCGCCGCCGCCGAGAAGCTCCCGGCGTCGACGGAACGCGCGAACAGGCGCATCAGACGGATGAGGTCCATGATCCGGGAGTCTGGGGGACTTGGGTGCCGGCTGGAGAAACGCCGGGCGCGCGGCCCATGCCTCGAAAGGCATCGATGATATGCCGCTTCCGGGCGTTCCGGCGATCGCTGGTGATGGGTACGATACCGACATGAAACTCTACGAATTGCAGAACCGCGGCGGCTACGACAACGTGGTTCGCGCCGAACGTGCCGACCCGATGCCGGGCGCCGGCGAAGTGCTGCTGCGCATGAAGGCGTGGTCGCTCAACTATCGTGATCTGATGGTCGCCAAGGGCAGCTATGGGGCGCCGCCGCCGGCCGGGCGGATACCTTTGTCCGATGGCGTCGGTGAAGTCGCCGCCATCGGGGCCGGCGTGACGCGCGTCAAGGTGGGAGACAGAGTCGCCGGCATCTTCATGCAGAAGTGGATCGGCGGCGGCATCCCGCAGGAAGCGTCCGGCAGTGCGCTGGGCGGCGCCATCGACGGGATGTTCGCCGAGTATGTCGTGCTGTCCGAGCAGGGCGTGGTGCATGTGCCCGCGCATCTGAGCGACGAAGAGGCGGCCAGTCTCCCGTGCGCGGCGGTTACGGCCTGGAATGCGCTGGTGCGAGAAGGCAACCTGAAGGCGGGCGACACCGTGGTGTGCCTCGGCACGGGTGGCGTGTCGATGATCGCGCTGGCGTTCGCCAAGATGAACGGCGCGCGCGTGATCATGACGTCCAGCTCGGACCAGAAGCTCGCTCTGGCAAAGGAGCTTGGCGCCGATGACGTCATCAACTATCGCACCACGCCGGATTGGGACAAGGCGGTCATCGAGATGACTGGTGGCCGTGGTGCCGATATCGTCGTCGAAGTCGGTGGCAGTGGCACGCTGACGAAGTCGATCAATGCGGTGCGTCTGGGCGGCATCGTGCCGCTGATCGGTGTCCTGACAGGCGTCGCCGGTGACGTCAACACGGCGGCGATCCTGCGCCGGCATATCCGGGTGCAGGGCATCTACGTGGGCTCGCGCGAGATGTTCGAGGA
>JANMWG010000143.1:0-6502 GCA_031393885.1 Betaproteobacteria bacterium
GTTGCTGGTTCGATCGGCTCGGGGAGCACGGACACTCTTCGGGGAAGTGTTCGGAAAAATACTCTCGGTTGGTAAGTTATCCCCCGCCCCCCCTTGATGTCAACGTTGGTTGTTGACCACGACCGCCACGGTGAACGGCCCGTGTCGATGCGATACCCGAAGATCCGCCGTGACATAGGCGGGAATGCGCCGACCGCAAGTATTGGGCTCGTCGTTCTCTATCACCTGCTCGCCGACATAACGCCCGGTCACGCTCAGGCGGGTATCCGGACGGAACTCCCAGAGGAGCCCGAGCGACGCCCGGTGCTTCGGTACCAGCGGCACGGTCCTGCCGCTGATCGGCAGATTGGTCGGCGTGAACGGCCCGCCCGGAAACACCCCCTTGAGGAACGTCGCTTCGGTATGGGTGTAGGCCGATTGGTCCGCGAGGTCGGCGGGCGCAGAAACTGGAACTGCTGCAAGAACGCGGCCGACCCCTCGAAAATCTCGTCGACGGTGGTGAAGCGGTCGCTGCGGCTTGCCCGGACGACACCCGAAAATGGTCCGAACAGGCGCTGGCGCAGGCCGGGATCCCAGGCGTGCCGGGTTTCTCGCTGCGGGCCGGTGGAACCGCCACCCAGGATGAAAGACGGGTTTGGCGCCAATGGGTTGTAGGCGTCGGCCGGGTCGATGGCGAAGCGCTCGGTTCGATACCCCGCGGTCACGGTCGTGTTCGGGCCAGGAAAACCGCGCCGATGGTTCAGGACACCGTGCCGCGTTGGCCGGACGCAGCACGGGCCTCCGCCCACCCGCGAAGTTCACTGGCTCAATCGCTTCCGAGGCTGGTATCCGGGCTCGCGAGACCAGACGCATCGCCTTCCCACCTGCTTCGGTACCTGGCGGCCCGAGGCCCGGCAGGTCCGCCACCGGCAGTGGCGTCGTGATGCGCCCATCCTGGCCGACCGTTGCGGGGGCAGCACAGGGGTTGAACCTGTTTCCCGTTCAACCCGCGCCGAAAGGATTCGGCGCGGGTAGCTGAAAGGCTGGGCGATGGTAGCCGAGACGCCAGGTGCGCCGAGCCGCCCTGAAATGCTCAACACCCGCTTGCAGATTCGCGCCTTGTGCGTTGACCCTTATGAATTTTTCAGTATAGTCGGCGCATGAATGCAGACCTTGATGCGCTCGACCAGGGGATCTCGCTGCTGATCGGGTGGACACAGCAGTTACGCTCGGACAACTCCCTGCTGCGGCAACAACTTGCCGCCGCCCAGGCGGAGAACCAGCAGTGCACCGACCGCGCGAACACAGCACGGGCACGTCTCGAAGCATTGATAGCCCAGTTGCCGGCCGGCACGGGGGCTTAAGGTGAGTCGCGGCGGGTTCTCCTCGTTCGCCACGCCCAACCCGGGGTTGGCGCACCCGGGAACCGAGACGGACGTACGCTGGTCGCAGACGGCCCGGAGACCCCCATGAGCAAGGAAGCGAAATCCCTCGACGTGAGCATCATGGGGCGCGAGTTCAAGGTCTCGTGCACCGAAGAGGAACGGCCGGAACTGTTGCGCGCCGTCGATTACCTCGATCTGAAAATGCGCGAGATTCGCGACAGCGGCAAGGTGGTGGGCACCGAACGCATCGCGGTGATGGCCGCGCTCAACATCGCGCACGAATTGCTCACGAGCAAGGTGCCGTCAGACTATGACGTATCGAACGCGAAGCGTAGAATGCAGGCTATGCAGGCAGTGATCGATGCAGCCCTGTCGAGCCAGGACAAACTTTTCTAGCTTGGGTTTGTCACGGCGGTCTGGCTGGTCGTCCTCCAAGAGTTTTTGCTCCCTGCGTTGTTCGAACGGGTCGTAGTTCTCTGAACCAATGTTTTCACCCGGTCGCGAACCCATGCAGCGCTTTTGCGCGCGTCCTCCGTGGACGTACCTGCGGCGCTCGGAACGTGACCATTCTTGAACCTCAGGTTCAAGGCGCTCGGCCCGAACGGCATCGGCGGGGGGCTCCCGGCAGCAGAAGAGGCGACTTCGGTCGCCTCTTTTTTTCGTTCAAAACAACTACCGCTCCCGGGTGCCGGCCCGATTCGCGATTTGCCTACCTCTGCTAATCTGAATCCCTGGACTATGACGCTCGCGTCTGCAGCCAATGTGAGCGCGCGTCACCTCTATGCTGTTTTCTGCCACCCCGCCCACTTCGGAGCTATCTACATGCATTGCTGGCTCATGAAATCGGAGCCGTCCGATGTCAGCGTCGACGATGTCGCCGCGATGCCGAAACAGACCGTGCCCTGGTTTGGCGTGCGCAATTATCAGGCGCGCAACTTCATGCGCGACGCGATGAAGATCGGCGATCCGGTCCTGTTCTATCACTCGAGCTGCCCCGAACCGGGGATAGTCGGTATCGCCACGGTTGCGAGCAAAGCCTACCCGGACGAGACACAGTTCGATCCGAAGAGCAAATACCATGATCCGAAGTCGACGCGCGCCGAACCACGCTGGATGCACGTGGACGTGAAGCTGGTGAAGAAGACCCGGCTCATCGGGCTGCCGGCACTGCGCGCGAATCCCGCGCTCGCCACGCTCTCCATCCTGCAACGCGGCAACCGGCTGTCGATCACGCCGGTGACCGAGGCGGAATGGGGCGTGATCCAGTCGCTGCTGTAGCGTTCCGGCCAGCGGCGTGGACGTGATCTGGTGGGGGATCTACCTCGGGATGGGCCTGTTGGTGGGCTTCTTCGCGGGACTGCTCGGCATCGGCGGTGGCATGATCCTGGTGTCGCTGATGGTGATGATGTTCGGCACGCAGGGATTTCCACCCGATCGCATCGTTCATCTCGCGCTCGGAACATCGCTTGCCAGCATCGTGTTCACGTCCATCGCGAGCGTGCGCGCCCATCAGGTGCACGGCGCGGTGCGATGGGACATCGTTCGGCAGGTGACAGTCGGTCTGGTGCTCGGCACCCTGCTCGGCACATTGGTCGCGGAGCAGCTCCAGTCGAAGTATCTCGCCATCTTCTTCGTGATCTTCGTCTACTACTCCGCGCTCAACATGTTCCTGGACATGAAGCCGGGGCCGACCCGGCAATTCCCCGGGCCGGCGGGGATGCAGGTCGGCGGTGGGCTTGTCGGGGTGCTGTCCGCCCTGGTGGGCGCGGGCGGCGGCGTGATCACCATTCCGCTCATGACGCTGTGCAACGTGCCGATGCGCCAGTGCGTGGGGACCTCCGCGGCGCTCGGCATCCCGATCGCGCTCGCCGGCACCATCGGTTTCATCGCGACCGGCATCGGCAAGGATCACCTGCCACCGTTGAGCCTGGGCTACGTGTACCTGCCCGCCCTGGCCGGCATCGTCGTCGGGACGTTCGTCACGGTGCCGTTCGGCGCCCGCGTGGCCCATGCGTTGCCGGTGACGACATTGAAGAAAGTGTTCGCGGCGATCATGTTCATCGTGGCGTCCCGAATGCTCTGGTCACTCTACGAAATGTAGAGTTTGGTCCACCCCCAGGCGGCGCGCGCGGTTCAGGCGGCGCGCCGCCTGCCGACGACGACCGACGCCGCTCGCGCAGGGGCGCCGAGAAACCGGAAGTCCACTTCCGGCGCACGGCCGCCGATCAGATCGGCAAGCGCGCGCCCCGAACCGCAGGCATGGGTCCAGCCGAGGGTGCCGTGACCGGTGTTCAGGTACAGATTGGTGAGCGCCGAGCGACCGATCAGCGGCACATTGCTCGGCGTGGCCGGCCGCAGACCAGCCCAGAAGCGTGCCTGCGAGAAATCGCCCAGACCCGGAAAGAACTCGGCCGCGCGTCGTACCAGGGCCCGGCACCGGATCCGGTTGATCTCGGTGTTGTAGCCATTGAACTCGGCCGTGCCGGCGCTGCGCAACTCGTTGCCCAGGCGCGAGAATACGAGCTTGCGTTCATCGTCGGTGAGACTGACCACGGGCGCGAGCGAAGGATCGGCAATCGGCATAGTGATCGAGTAGCCCTTCGCGGGGTACACCGGGATCGAGATGCCGATGGGCCGCAACAGCAACGGACTGTAGCTGCCGAGCGCCATGACGTACCCGTCGGCAGTCAGGGTTTCCCCGCGACCTTCGGGCGTGACCACGCGCACGCCTTCGAGCCGCTCACCCGCCCGCGACAATGACATCACGTCGGTACCATAGCGAAACGTCACGCCGCGCTGCACGCACAGCCGCGCCAGCTCATCGGTGAACTTCCAGGCGTTGCCGGATTCGTCGGAAGCCGTATAGATGCCGCCCGCCAGCAGGCTGCGGGCGTGCCGCAGGGCGGGCTCGATCGCCACGCATTCGTCGGCGGTCTTGACCTCGCGGTCGACGCCGAACTCGCGCATGAGTGCGGCGGTGGCCTGTGCCGCCTCGAACTCGCGTGAGCTGGTGTAGAAATGCAGGATGCCGCGTTCGAGATGGTCGTACTCGATGCCGGTCTCGGCGCGCAAGGCCTGCAATGACGCGCGGCTGTACAGCCCGAGATTGAGCAACTGGACGATGTTGTCGCGGGTGCGTCCGGGCAGGCATTCGACCAGGAAACGCAGACCCCAGCTCCACTGGGCGGGGTCGAGCCGCAGCCGGAACAGGAGCGGCGCATCCTCGCGCCACAACCACTTCAGCACCTTGGCCGGTGCGCCCGGATTGGCCCAGGGCTCGGCATGGCTGACCGAGATCTGTCCGCCATTGGCAAAACTGGTCTCGAGGCCGCTTCCCGGCTGGCGGTCGATCACCGTCACCTCGTGTCCGGCGCGGGACAGGTACCACGCCGAGGCGGTGCCGAGCAGCCCGCTGCCGAGGATGAGGATTTTCATGGGAACCGCGCCTCCGTTGTTCGCCTGCTCAATGGACAGGGGATGCGGCGGCGTGTTCCGCCTGCGCCGGTGCCGCCAGCGCCCTGACGACGTCATGGGATACGGCACCACCGGACCGTTAGCCTTCCAGTTGCCCGATCGTACCTTGCCATCGATGGCGGCGATGCGATCGTCGGTCAGCGGGTGGCTGCTGAAGATCGCCGGCGGTTTCGGCAGATCACGGGTTGCCACGTTGAAACGGCGGAAGGTTTCGGCGGCATCCCTGGTCACGCGAAAACACCGTGACCGGGAGCAGGCTCGGCAGGGCCGAGCGCGGCCGAGACCAGCGCGAGCGCCAGGCCGATATCGACGTCCGCCGGCAGTTCGGCTTCGGCCTGCTTGACCATGCGTTCAGTGGCTTCTTCGCGCACCACCGGAGCAGCTCGGTGCAGCCCTCGAGTTCACCGCCGACGATGTTCTTCGGCCCGGCCGGCAGACTCCATGCCGACGTTATCGCAACCCGCAGGACAGGTTGTCGTAGTCCAGGTAGCGCAGCCAGGTGTCACGGTCGAGAAACAGCGGCACCGCACCCAGCCGGGTGAATACGCGGCCGTCGCCATCGAGATGCCCGACTTCACCCGCCGCCAGTTGATACTCTCCGCCCGGGCCCGTCAGGACCACGGCGCCATCACGCACATAGACATAGACGCCGGTCTCGGAGAAATCCTGGTTCTGCACGCCGAACAGGGTGGTCTGGTCGATGTCGAGCCGATCCGGACGCGGCGATGGATCGTTGAGGAAGAACGGCGGAACGGTATCCAGCTTGCGCGGCCCCAGCCCGGCGCCGACGAAGCCGGCCTCACCGGTACCGATCTCGATGGTGCCCTGCTCATTGACCAGGAAGGTGCGGCCGTTCCAGGTAAAGATCGTCAGGCCGTCGAGCTCGCCCGGCTGGCCGGGGCTCGTGCCATCGCCACCGACCGCGCAGGCGCCGGTGCAATTGAGATCGAACCCGGTTCCCCGGATGCCGATGGTGGCAATGCTGGTGCCCACTTGCATGCGCGCGGGATTGCGCTGCCCGATGAGCCCGGTAAGCGCTCGCAGGCCGCCGCGCACCAGGCGCATCGCGATGCTGCCTTGCGCCGGCTGCGCCGGTTCATAGCGGAAGTTTTCGATGGCGAAGGTGGTGTCGGGCTTGAGCAGCACCCGGGTGCCGTCACGGAACACGATGACGCTGAAACCGGCAGGCCCCGTCTCGAGCGTGTCACTGCTGTAGACGGTGTCGCCGGCCTTCAACGGGACGATGCCGCCGGTGCGCGCCGCCCGCAAGGTTCCGTTGAGCGAAAACACCTTGCCGGCGTAGTTCGGTGCCGGCGGCACGGGGGCGCCGGCGACGCGCTTGTTCTCGACCGCACAATCGTCGCCACACAGCCGCGCGACGAAATCGGTGCCGCGCACGCCGATGGTGGCGGTGGTGGTGCTGAACTCGAACGCCGTCGGCTTGCGCTTGCCGATCAGGCCGGTCAGCGTGCGCAGTCCGCCCTTGAGCAGCCGCAGCGCGACGTTGTCTTCCGCCGGCCGATCAGCGGCGAACCGGTAGCGCTCGAGTTTGAACGCACTCGACGGCCGGATCGCGATCTGGGTGCCGTCGGCGAGATCGAGTCGCGCCTGGCTCGCCGCTTCGGTGCGCACCGTCTCGCCCGCCGCCAGCGCGGCGCCTGGTG
>JANMWG010000149.1:0-14660 GCA_031393885.1 Betaproteobacteria bacterium
CCTGACTCGCATCCCCGGGCCCTGCCCGGGGCCCCTGCTCGGTGGCTCATGCGCGGCCTCCATCCCCAGCGACGAGAATTTCGAGGCCTCATGTCGGCCTCCCCGTGCATTCGCCTGACTCGCATCCCCGGGCCCTGCCCGGGGCCCCTGCTCGGTGGCTCATGCGCGGCCTCCATCCCCAGCGACGAGAATTTCGGTGGCTCATGCGCGGATCATCCCGGCAGCGGCGGTCTGGTTGGTCACCGCGTCGATCAGGACGAACGCGCCGGTCGCCGGTGACTGGCTGTAGGCATCGCACAGGATCGGCTGTTGTGCCGTGATGGTCACGCTGCCGATGTCGTTCATGGCCAGGGTGTCCGCTGTCGAATGCGCTGACAGCGTCTGCAGATCCAGGCGATCGTTGATCGCGCTGACGCGGGCATGCACGGTCTTCGTGCCGTGACGCAGCCAGTATTTGCGGCGCGCATCGAGCGGCGTGCGATCGAGCCAGCACAGGTCGGCGTCGAACCGGCTTTCGAGCCGTGGCTGATCGTCGGCGTCGATCAGCATGGCGCCACGTGACACATCCACATCGCGATCGAGCCGCACGGTGACCGAACGTCCGGCACCCGCCACCTCGAGTGCGCCATCGAAGGTGTGGATCTCGGCAACCGTGGCGGTCTCGTTGCCCGGCACGATCCTGATGCGCTGTCCACGACGCAAGGCACCGGTCCAGACCTGCCCGGCATAGCCACGAAAATCGTCGGTGGAACTGCCATTGGCACGGATCACGGACTGCACCGGAAAACGTAGCGGCAGGTGGGTGTCGTTGCGGCCCGCGTCGAGGTCTTCGAGCAGCGCCAGCAGGCTCGGCCCGCGATACCACGGCGTGCGCGCACTGACGTGGACGACGTTGTCGCCGGCCAGGGCCGACACCGGAACATAGTGGATGTTCTGCAGGCCCAGCCGGGTCGCGAGGTCGCCATACAAGGCGCGGATCCGTTCGAATGTGGCGGCGTCGTAGTCGAGCAGGTCGATCTTGTTGACCGCAACGACGATATGCCGGATGCCGAGCAGCTTTGCGATCGCCGAGTGGCGCCGGGTCTGCTGCAACAACCCGTCGTCGCCCACGCGGGTGGCATCGATGAGGATGATCGCGGCGTCGGCGGTGCTGGCGCCGGTGACCATGTTGCGCGTGTATTGCTCGTGCCCGGGGGCGTCGGCGATGATGAACTTGCGTACCGGGGTCGCGAAGTAGCGGTAGGCGATGTCGATGGTGATGCCCTGCTCGCGCTCGGCCTCCAGGCCGTCGGTGAGCAGCGAGAGATCGAGCGCCGCGCCAGCCGAGCGCCGGTTGGTGGCGCGCGACACGGCCGCGAGCTGATCCGCGAAGATGCCTTTCGCCTCGTACAACAGGCGGCCGATCAGGGTGCTCTTGCCGTCATCGACACTGCCGGCGGTGATGAAGCGCAGCACGCCGCGGTCTTCGACGGGGATTCTTTCTACAGGTGCATTCACTTGGCGTGACCCGAGTAGAAGGCAGCGCGCGCCGGGCCGCCAGCGGCCAGAGTCCGCTGGCCTTCGGCAGGCACAGACAGTCCGCAGGGACTGTCTGTGTCCGGTCTCAGTTCGCCAAGCGCGATGTACCCCCCATTGGGGGGTAGGCGGAGCGCAGCACAGACTGGGGGGGTCGTCATGATTCAGAAGTAGCCTTCGCGCTTGCGGCGTTCCATGGAGGCCTCGGAGGTCTGGTCGTCCATGCGGGTCGCGCCGCGCTCGGTGATGTCGGTCACGACCGTCTCGGCGACGATCTCGTCGGTGGTGGTGGCGTCGCTGGCCACCGGGCAGGTGCAACTGATGTCGCCCACCGTGCGGAAACGCACCCGCAGGGTCTCGACCGTCTCGCCGGCAGCGGGCGGTGTAATCGGTGTCACCGGTACCAGCAGGCCGTTGCGACGTATCACCTCACGCTCGTGGGCGTAGTAAAGCGGCGGCAGGGCGAGCTGTTCGCGGGCGATGTACTGCCACACATCGAGCTCGGTCCAGTTGGAGATCGGAAACACACGGACGTTCTCGCCGCGGTGCACGCGCGCGTTGTAGAGATTCCAGAGTTCCGGCCGCTGGGCTTTCGGGTCCCACTGACCGAACTCGTCACGAAACGAGAACACGCGCTCCTTGGCGCGCGCCTTTTCTTCGTCGCGGCGGGCGCCGCCGATGCAGGCGTCGAAGCCGAACTCCTCGATGGCTTCGAGCAGGGTGACCGACTGCGCGGCGTTACGCGACTCATAGGGGCCACGCAGCGCCACGGTGCCGCGCGCCATCGAGTCTTCCACCGAGCGCACGATCAGGCGTTCGCCGAGTTCGGCGGTGCGGGCATCGCGAAACGCGATCACTTCCGGAAAATTGTGCCCGGTGTCGATATGCAGCAGCGGAAACGGGAAGACGCCCGGCCGGAACGCCTTCTCGGCCAGCCGCAGCAGCACGCAGCTATCCTTGCCGCCGGAGAACAGGAGCGCAGGGTTGGCGCACTCCGCCGCCACTTCGCGCAGGATGTAGATGGCTTCGGATTCGAGCCACTCGAGGTGATCGAGGCGGGTCGTATCGAGCGTTGCGGTCGAGGTCATGGCGAGATTTCCGTTGCGGCCGGGGTCGAATCGGTATGCGGCGCCACATGCAGGCCGCATTCGCGCTTGTCGGCCGACTCCCACCACCAGCGGCCGGCGCGGACATCCTCGCCCGGACGGATCGCGCGCGTGCACGGCTCGCAGCCGATCGAGGGATAGCCGCGATCGTGCAAGGCGTTCCACGGCACCTGACGAGCGCGAAGCCACGACCAGACGTCGGCTTCGCTCCAGTCGGCGAGTGGATTGAATTTCTCGATGCCGTGGGCGGCGTCGAACTCGCGCCGCGGCAGTTCGGTGCGCGTGACCGACTGCGCGCGGCGCAATCCGGTGATCCACGCATCGCGACCGGCAAGTGCCCGCCGCAACGGCTCGACCTTGCGGATGCCGCAGCAGGCACGTCGCAGCTCCACACTCTCGTAGAACGCGTTCTTGCCATGAGCGGCGACATACGCCTCCACCGCCGGGGCCGGCGGCCGAAACACCTCGAGCGCGACGCCATAGCGAACGCGGATGCGCTCGATCAGATCGAGCGTCTCGTCGTGCAAGCGGCCGGTATCGAGCGTGAAGATGGCGATCGGCAGTCGCGCCGTGAGGATCGCATCGGTGATGACCATGTCTTCGGCGCCAAGGCTGCTGGCGAAGGCGACCCGCGGAAACTCGCGGGAAATCGCGGCGAGGCGGTCGAGCAACCGGGTTTCGAGTTCGGTGATGATCATCGGGTCGGCGGTTGCCGTATTCATGGCGCCACCGCCGTTCGCACGCCATCGGGCCACTGGCGCTCACGTCGGCGAAACGCCGGCACCGGCTGATCGGTCGACCCCTGATAGCGCTCGGAGAAAACCGCAAGTTGCGCCAGGGCGGCCTGCACATCCTGGTCAGCCCGCAGTGCAAAGGCGTTGAAACCGACCCGCGCCAGATACCAGATCTGGTCGAGCAGCACGTCACCGACCGCGCGCAATTCGCCGCGAAAGCCCAGACGGTTGCGCAGCAGGAATGCGGACGAGTAGCCGCGCCCGTCGGTGAACTTCGGAAAATCGATCGCGATCAGGGGCAACGCACCCAGCCACGGCTCGAGCACGGCGGGGTCGTCGTCGGGCGCGAGCCAGACACCGGTCGCGGGTCGCTGCGACAGCCGCTGGGGATCGGCAACCCACGTTGCCAGGGACAGGATCACCGCACCTTCCGGCGATACCGATTCGTCGACATTGCGTATCAGCCGCCAGGTATCGGTGACCACCTGAGCGTCGCGGATGATGGTGGTTGAACTCTCAAGCATCGATGGCCACCGCGTGTCCGGATTGCGCGGCATGTGCCGACGCGGCGCGGGCGTCGCCGTATACCCGCGCCTTGAACGGCGGCACGCCGAGGCGGTGGACCGTGTCGGCGAAGCGCTCGCCGGGGTGGCGCCATTCGACGTAGGCATCGATGAGTTTCTGCACCACGTCAGCCATGTCGTCGGCCTTGAACGACGGGCCGATCACCTTGCCGATGGCCGAGCGGCCACTGCCAGGCGCGGAACCATCCGCCCCGCCGATCGACACCTGGTACCACTCGGCACCGTCCTTGTCGACACCGAGGATGCCGATGTGGCCGACGTGATGATGACCGCAGGAATTCATGCACCCGGAGATGTTGAGGTTGATCTCGCCGATGTCGTGCAGATAGTCGAGATCGTCGAAGCGCTGCTGGATCGCCGCGGCGATTGGCAGTGACTTGGCGTTGGCGAGCGAACAGAAGTCGCCACCGGGGCAGGTGATCACGTCGGTGAGCAGGCCGATGTTGGGCGTGGCCAGACCCACGGCTTTCGCCTCCTGCCACAACGCATACAGCTCGCGCACCGGCACGTCGGGCAGGATCAGGTTCTGCTCGTGCGACACCCGGAGTTCGCCGAAACCGAAACGCTCCGCCCAGTCGGCGACGTGGTCCATCTGCTCGGCGGTGGCATCGCCTGGCGCCACGCCGGTTTTCTTGAGCGACAGGACCACGCTGCGGTAGCCCGCGATCCGATGTCCGCGCACGCTGCGCCCCACCCAGCGGGCAAACCCGGCGTGCTCGCGCAGGCGCTCGGCGTGCGCAGCGTCATCGTCGTCGAGAACGGCATACGGCGGATCGGTGAACCACGCGGACACGCGATCGAACTCCTCGCGCGTCAGGGTGCCCGGGCCGTCCTTGATCGACGCCCATTCGGTGTCGACCTGCTGGGCAAACGTGGCGGCGCCCAGTGCCTTGACGAGGATCTTGATGCGCGCCTTGTACATGTTGTCGCGACGACCGTAGCGGTTGTAGACCCGGAGGATCGCTTCGACATAAGTGAGCACGTGCGGCCACGGCAGGAACTCGCGGATCACCACGCCCACCACGGGCGTGCGGCCCATGCCGCCGCCGGCCAGCACCTGGACGCCGATCTCGCCATTCGCGTCGCGCACCACGGTCAGCCCGATGTCGTGGAAGGCCGTGGCGGCACGATCCTCGGCGGCGCCGTTCACGGCGATCTTGAATTTGCGCGGCAGGTAGGCGAACTCGGGGTGGAACGTGGACCACTGGCGCAGGATTTCGGCGAGCGGTCGCGGATCGACGATCTCGTCCGGCGCGACCCCGGCGAACTCGTCGGAAGAGATGTTGCGCACGCAATTGCCGCTGGTCTGGATGGCGTGCATCTCGACAGACGCAAGTTCGGCGAGGATGTCGGCGGTGTCTTCGAGACGAGGCCAGTTGTACTGGATGTTCTGGCGGGTGGTGAAGTGGCCGTAGCCGCGATCGTAGCGACGAGCGATGCTCGCGAGCTTCCGCAACTGGTGCGCCGACAGCAGCCCGTACGGAATCGCGACCCGCAACATCGGCGCATGCTTCTGGATGTAGAGCCCGTTCTGGAGGCGCAGCGGGCGGAATTCTTCCTCCGGCAATTCGCCGGCCAGAAACCGCCGCAGTTGATCGCGGTACTGCGTTACACGCTCATTGACCAGTGTCTGGTCGACTACGTCATATCGATACATTGACGATGGGGGAAAGTCCGGCGACAACGCCGCTACCTCGCACTGTAATCGTGCCACGGCCGGGATCGAACGACCGCTTTGGCATTTGCTTGGAACCGGAAGGCATTAAACGCCCACCCCCAGGCTGCGCTGCGCTACGCCTTCCCCCTCCAGGGGGCGCAGCGTCCTCGGGGGGCCCTGTGGGCGCTGCCCCTTCGCTTCAGATTTTCCCTTCGTTCAGCACCGCTGCGCTTCAGGTGTCAACAACTCACGCGGCCTCGAAGACTCTCACCTGCCGCGGACGCACCAGCACCCGGTCGCCGGTGACCAGGCCCAGCTCCCGCAACTCGGCGCGGGAGACTTCGGCGTGGATCGCAGCGGCGCCGCCATCGGGCTCGAGATCGATGCGCACCGTGGACCCGACGGCGAGCACATGTTCCACCCGCGCCGCGATGCCGGTTTCGCCCGGCGCGGGACGGATGATCTCGATCTCGTGCGGCCGCGCAAACGCGATGGCCTTGGCGCTGTCTGCCGTACCCGCAACCGGCACGGCCACGGGCCCGATCATCGCGTGCCCGTCCTGCACCCGTCCATGAAACAGATTCACGTTACCGAGGAACTGGTACACGAACGGCGTCGCCGGATGGTCGTAGACCTCCTGCGGCGAACCGATCTGCTCGATGCGCCCCTCGTTCATGACCACCACCCGGTCGGCCACTTCGAGCGCTTCGTCCTGGTCGTGGGTCACGAAGACGCTGGTGATGTGCATCTCGTCGTGCAGGCGGCGCAACCAGCGCCGCAACTCCTTGCGCACCTTGGCGTCGAGCGCGCCGAAGGGTTCGTCGAGCAGCAATACGCGGGGTTCGACCGCCAGCGCGCGGGCGAGCGCGATGCGCTGGCGCTGTCCGCCCGACAACTGGTGCGGATAGCGGTCGGCCAGCCAGTCGAGCTGCACGAGTTCGAGCAGTTCATGCACCTTGCGGCGAATCTGGGCCTCTCCGGGACGCTGGGCGCGAGGGCGCACCCGCAGGCCGAAGGCCACGTTCTCGAAGATCGTCATGTGGCGAAACAGCGCGTAGTGCTGGAACACGAACCCGACCTGGCGTTCGCGCACGTGGCGATCGGTGGAGTCTTCGCCATGAAACAGAACCTGGCCGGCATCGACGGTTTCGAGACCGGCGATGACCCGCAGCAGCGTGGTCTTGCCCGACCCGGACGGACCGAGCAGCGCCAGCAGCTCGCCGGTGCGCACCTCCAGGCTCACGCCGTCGAGGGCGGCGAAATCACCGAAGCGGCGGTGCACGTTGCGGATATCAATGCTCATTGTTTTGCTCCCTGTCGACCGGCACCGGCGCCGGGCTGTTCTGCTGGTGTTCGACCCAGACCTTGAGGCCGAGGGTCACGATGGCGAGCAGTGCCAGCACCGATGCGGTCGCGAAGGCGGCCGCGAACTGATATTCGTTGTAGAGGATCTCGACGTGCAGCGGCAGCGTGTTGGTCAGCCCGCGGATGTGCCCCGACACCACCGACACCGCGCCGAACTCGCCCATCGCCCGCGCATTGCACAGGATCACGCCGTAGAGCAGGCCCCATTTCACCTTGGGCAGCGTGACTCTCCAGAGCACCTGCCAGCCGTTGGCGCCGAGCACCACCGCGGCTTCCTCTTCCTCTGCACCCTGCGCCTGCATCAGCGGGATCAGTTCGCGCGCGACATACGGAAAGGTCACGAAGATCGTGGCCAGCACGATGCCCGGAACCGCGAAGATCACCTTAAGGTCGTGGTCGGCGAGCCAGGGGCCGAACCAGCCCTGAAGCCCGAACACGAGCACGTAGATCAGACCGGAGATGACCGGCGACACCGAGAACGGGAGATCGATGAATGTCGTGAGCAGGCTCTTGCCGCGAAACTCGAAGTGGGCGATCGCCCATGCCGCGGCAACGCCGAACACCAGGTTGAGCGGCACCGCAATGCCGGCCGCCAGCAACGTCAGCCGGATGGCAGCGAGCGCATCGGGGTCGGTCACCGCCTGCCAGTAAACCGCGACCCCCTTGCTCAATGCCTGGTGGAATACGACGGCGAGCGGCATGAACAGGAACAGCCCGAGGAACGCCAGCGCCAGGCCGATCAGGGCGCGGCGCACCCACACCGGCTCGGTGGTCGCATCGCGCGTAACGCGCGCAACGCGCACGGGCGTCGCGACGGCGTACTCGGGCAGGCCCGCCAGCACGGCTGTGGCAGTTGTCATGGACGCCTCCATCGCGGACTCATTGACCCGACGCCTTGCGCATCCACGCCTGCAGCAAATTGATCAGCAACAGCAGCAGGAACGAGATCGAGAGCATCACCACCGCCAGGGCCGTGGCGCCGGCGTAGTCGTATTGCTCGAGCTTGGTGATGATCAGCAGCGGCGTGATCTCGGAGACCATCGGCATGTTGCCGGCGATGAAGATCACCGATCCGTATTCGCCGATGGCTCTGGCGAACGCGAGGGCGAAGCCGGTGAGCAGGGCCGGCAGCAACGTCGGGAAGATGATGCGCCGGAAGGTCTGGATGCGATCCGCGCCGAGCGTGGCCGCGGCCTCCTCGAGTTCGGGCTGAAGATCTTCCAGCACCGGCTGGATCGTGCGCACGACGAAGGGCAAACCGATGAAGACGAGCGCCACCAGCACCCCGAGCGGCGTGAACGCGACCTTGATGCCGGCCGGCGCCAGCAGTTGCCCGATCCAGCCGTTGGCCGAATACAAGGCTGCGAGGGCAATGCCGGCAACAGCCGTCGGCAGGGCGAACGGCAGGTCGACTATGGCATCGATGACACGTCGTCCCGGAAACCGGTAGCGCACCAGCACCCACGCCACCAGCAGGCCGAAGACGGCATTGATGACCGCAGCCAGAAACGATGCACCGAAAGTGAGCCGGTAGGACGCCAGCACCCGCGGCGACGACACGGCCGTGACGAACGCCTCCCAGGTAAGGGTCGCGGTCTTGATGAAGGCGGCCGACAACGGCATCAGCACGATCAGGCTCAGGTACAGCACGGTCACCCCGAGCGACAGACCGAAGCCTGGCAAAACGCTGTGGCGGCGTAGCGACAGATTCATGGCGCCCGCACCCCAGCGAGGGACAGCAAACGGAGAGAAATCCCTGAACGGAGGGACAGCGCGCGCCGGGCCGCTCCCAAGCGCGCTGTGCCCCCCATTGGGGGGTGGCGAAGCGCAGCGAAGCCTGGGGGGGTTGTCATCGGCCAGGCAAGTAGATCTGGTCGAAGATGCCGCCGTCGGCGAAGTGCGTCTTGTGCGCGCTTTGCCATCCGCCGAAGACGTCGTTCACAGTCACCAGCGTGAGCTTTGGAAATCGGCTCGCGTATTTCGCGGCCGCCACCGGATTCGTCGGCCGGTACCAATGGTCGGCGATGATCGCCTGCGCCTCGTCCGTGTAAAGGAAACCCAGATATGCCTCCGCCGCTTTGCGCGTGCCGTGCTTGTCGGCAACGCGATCGACCAGCGTGACCGGCGGCTCGGCCAGCATGCTGAGCGACGGCACCACCATCTCGACCTTGTCCGGCCCCAGCTCCCTGACCGCGAGAAAGGCTTCGCTCTCCCACGCCAGCAGGACATCGCCGATACCACGCTCGACGAAGGTGGTGGTGGCGCCACGCGCGCCGGCGTCGAGCACCGGCACGTTGCGGTAGAGTCTGGTGACGAAATCGCGCGCCCGGGTGGCGTCGCCGCCGTTATGCTTGAGCGCATACGACCACGCCGCGAGGTAATTCCAGCGGGCACCGCCGGAGGTCTTGGGGTTGGGCGTGATGACCGCCAGGCCCGGCCTGATCAGGTCGTCCCAGTCGCGGATGCCCTTCGGATTGCCCTTGCGCACCAGGAACACCACCGTCGACGTGTAGGGCGAACTGTTGTGCGGGAGGCGCTTCTGCCAGTCGGGCGGGAGCAGCTTGGCGCGATTGGCGATCTCATCGATGTCGTAGGCGAGCGCCAGGGTGACGACATCCGCCTCGAGACCGTCGATGACGGCCCGCGCCTGCTTGCCCGAACCGCCATGCGATTGCCGGATCGTGACCGTCTCGCCGGTTTTCACTCGCCAGGTCTTGGCGAATGCGGCATTGAGGTGCTGGTACAGCTCGCGGGTCGGGTCATAAGAGGCGTTGAGCAACGTGAGTTGCCCCCAGGCCGACGCGGCGACCAGCACCAGCATCGACCCCGCAAAACCGCGGAACCAGTGTTTTGTTTTCACGGCAGTTGTTTCGAGACTGACCAAGGTAATCGGTCAATCTACCGGCCGCAGGACTGCGACGGAACGAACCTTTATCGATTTGGTTATGCGGATACGGACTTTGCCGGTACCCATCGACCGCGCATGTGCGTCCGGCTCGCGTGTAGCGAAGGGCCGGCGTCCGCAGGGACTGTCCGTGTCCGGCCTCACCCCCGAGGAATGCGGGGCCCCCTCGAGGGGGAAGGCGTAGCGCAGCGAAGCCTGGGGGTGGGCGTCTCAGGGCCCGCAGGGTTTCCCGAGGGAACTGGCCCCCTCGAGGGGGAAGGCGTAGCGCAGCGAAGCCTGGGGGTGGGCGTCTCAGAGCCCGCAGGGTTTCCCGAGGGAACTGGCCCCCTCGAGGGGGAAGGCGTAGCGCAGCGAAGCCTGGGGGTGGGCGTCAACTCTCGCAAGAAGCGCTGCCGCCGATCGCCGCTTCCAGCGCGGTCCACGCGAGCATCGCGCAGCGGTCCCGCGACGGCGACGAGCGCACGAGTTGCAGAACCGCCGTGTGATCCGGATGTGCCGCGGCGCCCATCGACGGCTCCCGCGCGGCGATCGCGGCAAGGAACTGCTGCTTGATGGCAAGCGCCTCGCGCCTTTCTTTGCCGCGCAGCCACTCGGTCATAATCGACGCCGAGGCCATCGAAATACCGCAGCACTCGCACTGAAAGCTCAGATCGGTGATGACGTCGCCGTCGTAGCGCACGAACACCGAGAAGGTGTCGCCGCAGAGCGGATTGGCGGCTTCGCCGCGGGCGTCGGCCACCTCGATCTCGCGATAGTTGCGGGCGTTCTTGATGTGCTCCAGCAGCACGTCGTCGTACAGTTTGCTCATCGGTGGCATAACGGTTGGCGTGGCAACCCGGGATTGTGCCCCACTCCGCCGTGCAGGCGTCCGGGGCGATCGAAGCGCCCCCACGATCAACGTCCAGGTTTCCCTCATCCCCAGCCCTTCTCCCCGAGGGAGAAGGGAGCAGGAGTCATCCCTCTCCCGAGGGGAGCAGGAGTCATCCCTCTCCCGAGGGGAGCAGGAGTCATCCCTCTCCCCTCGGGAGAGGGACCGAGGGTGAGGGACGCTGAGCAATGTCGCGGACCAGGAGCGCATTTCGCGAAACCAGGCTTACGAGTATCCTTTATATAGCTGTAATTGATTTGCAGTTATTTTGTTATCACTTAAACGAATTAACAAGGAAATCCCACTTGAAGCTGCATCAGCTCAAAACGATCGTCGAAGTCGCCCGGCAGGACCTGAATCTTTCGCGCGCCGCGGAGACGCTGTTCACCTCCCAGCCGGGGCTGTCGAAGCAGATCCTTCAGCTCGAGGACGAACTCGGCGTCAAGATTTTCGTGCGCAGCGGCAAGCGCTTCGTCGCCGTGACCGAGCCCGGGCAGCAGATCCTCGAGATCGCGCGCCGCATCCTGCTGGAAACCCGCAACCTCAAAGAGGTCACGGCCGAGTTCCACCAGGAAACCGCCGGGTCGCTGACCATCGCCACCACGCATACCCAGGCCCGCTATGCGCTGCCACCGGTGGTGCGCCAGTTCATGAAGCGCTACCCGCAGGTGCACCTCTCCCTGCATCAGGGCAGTCCGAAACAGATTGCCGAGCAGGTCATGTCCGGTCAGGCCGACCTGGGCATCGCCACCGAAGCGCTCGATCTCTATGCCGCGCTGGCGGTGCTGCCCTGCTACGAATGGAATCGCTGTGTGGTGACGCCACCCGATCATCCGCTCCTGGCGCTCAAGCCGCTCACCCTAGAGGCGATAGCCCAGTACCCCATCATCACCTACGACCCCGCATTCACCGGGCGTTCCACCATGAACAAGGCGTTCGAGGCCAAGGGACTGACCCCCGACATCGTGCTGACCGCGATGGACGCGGACGTGATCAAGACCTACGTCGAACTCGGCCTGGGCATCGGGATCATCGCCAACATGGCCTACGACCCGAAGCGCGACCGCACGGTACGGGCAATCGACGCGAGCCATCTGTTCGCACCCAACGTCACGCACATCGGCGTGCGGCGCAGCGCCTACCTGCGCGGCTACGTGTACGACTTCATCGAGATGTTCGCGCCGCACCTCACCCGCGCCACCATCGAGGAACAGATCACGGCAGCGGCGACGCCGGCAACGGCCACCGCAGGCGGCTAGCGAGGTGAGGCCCACCCCCAGGCTGCGCTGCGCTTCGCCTTCCCCCAAGGGGGCGCAGCGTCCTCGGGGAGCCCTGTGGTGCTGCCCGCCGGGCCGATCCCAAGGGCGCCTGCCCCCTCGGGGGTGGCGAACAACGTGAGCCTGGGGGGGGGCGTCACGGGGCGGCGAACGACGCCGCGACGACCGGCGGCTGCCGCAGCGTCTGCAGGATCACGCAATAGCGCTCGGTGAGCCGGAGCAGATTCTGGCGTTGTTCCGGCGTCGCGTCGGTGTCGATATCGAAGCTCAACCGGATATCCCTGAAACCGACCGCGGCCTGCTTGTCGACCCCCAGCGTGCCGCGAAAATCGAGATCGCCATCGGCGCTCACCTTGCCGCCGCGAACCGTGACACCGATGGCAGTCGCCACGGCATTGAGAGTCACGCCCGCGCAGGCGACCAGGGCTTCGAGCAGCATGTCGCCGGAGCAGGCCAAACTGCCGTCACCGCCCGTTGCCGGATGCAGGCCGGCCTCGACCAGGGCCTTGCCGGTTTCGACCTTGCATGAGATGGCCTCGGTACCGAGCGTGCCCTCCGCGTGCAAGGTGATCACCGCAGCGTCGGGCTCGGTGCGGTAATGGTCTTTCAGGGGTGCCTGGATGGCGCGGAGAGCGTCGGCATTCATGGGGTTCAGTTCGGCTGAAAAGGATCGCAAGCGTACCGCACGAATACGCGGCCGGGGCCACCGACCAGGTCAACCGGCGGCGGATGATGCGGCTGGCGTCGCCGCCACGGCCGCTCCGTGCAGGCGAGCGATCTCCGGTCCGGGCACGGGTCGCCCCAGATGAAATCCCTGCGCGAGATCCGCGCCGGCAGCCGTGGCGGCATCGAGCGCGGCCGCGGTCTCGACGAACTTGACCATGGCCGCGGCGCCTCGCTGCTGGATACGCTCCACGCTCGACCCCAGCATGCCCGGGTTCGGCAACCACCGATGATCGATCGCCACGATATCGGGAATGACGTCGTACCGACCTTCCAGGAGCGGGTCGTCGAAGTCGAGCCAGTCCGACGCCACCCGGTAACCAAGGCTGCGATAGCTCAACAGTGCGCGGACATACAACGCCGGGTCCTCGTTGACGTGGCGCGGGATTTCGATCACGACGTCCTTGGTCGGCACCCCGAGGCTGCCGAGAATCCGCTCGAAGACACGGCCGTGCCCACTGACCACCGACGCCAGCAGACGCGGCTGCACCCGCAGGAACAGGCGCCAGGTCGAACCGGCGCGTGGAAAATAGTTGAGCGCGTGCAGCGTCCGCACCGCCCGATCGAGCTGGACCACCAAGTGATCCGGCCCGGTGAGGGCAAAGACCCCGAGCGCCGACTGTTCGGCACGACCCTCGTCGCTGGAGCGCGCCCGCGCCGCGTGGCCGACGGTGACCCCGGTGACCGGCACCATCACCGGCTGATAGACGCTCGACAGGATGTTCTGCCGGTAGCTCGCGATCACCGTCCCGGCGCCGGCATCGCTGAGCGGCACCTGCGGGAAGTTGCTCTCGTTCAGCGCATCGAGCGACACCAGTGCTCCGGAAACAGTCATGTCGTTCGGCGAAACATCACGCCGCCCGAGCAAGTTCGCCCGCGTGTACGCGCGGGAAGTCGACATCGACCCGGGCAACGTCGTTGAGATAATTGGTCAGGATGTTGATCGCGACCACCGCCACGATTTCCAGCACGTCGCCGTCGCCGTAGCCGGCGGCATGCACCGCGGCGAAAGAGGCGTCGGAAACATGACCGCGCTGCTCGAACACCGCGCGGGCAAAGGTCAGTGCCGCAGTGCGCTTGGCGTCGGCGGAGTGGAAATGGCGCGCGCGGGTGCGTTCATCCGCGTCGAGCCCGAGCGCTTCGGCGACGTACGAATGGGCCGAGAGGCAGTATTCGCAAGCGTTCGCTTCGGCGATGGCAAGCGCGATCTCCTCGCGCAGTGCGGCGGACAACCTGCCTTTGGCCAGAGCGCCCGAGGCACCGAGATAGCTCTCGAGAACGGCCGGCGAGACCGCGGCGTTCCGGTAGAAGTTGGGAACGACACCGCCGGTGGCCTGCTTGACCTGCTGGAACAGCGACTGGATCTCGGGATCGGCGACATCGACGTCGACCGGCTGGATGCGGGGCATGGCGGAACTCCTCGATGGTGACGAGAAAGTGCCAGCGGGCATATGAGACGCTGACGATCGATGGTCAAGATATCGACCGCCGGGCCCGATGTGAAATCACCATCAGCTACCAGCCAATTCGCCAGCACTGTGGGGAATCCTGGCGGTACCGGCACCGCCGCGTGATATGCAACCGTGCGCTCGTTACGGGCGCCCGATCCGGTCCATCCCGCCGACGTAGCGGCGCAGGGCTTCGGGCACGGTCACGCTGCCATCGGCGTTCTGGTAGTTCTCGAGGATCGCCACCAGCGTGCGGCCCACGGCGAGTCCGGACCCGTTGATGGTGTGCACCGGCTCCGGCCTGCCCCTGGCATTGCGGTAGCGCGCCTGCATGCGCCGCGCCTGGAACGCCTCTAAGTTGGAGCACGAGGAGATCTCGCGATAGGCGTTCTGCCCCGGCAGCCAGACCTCTATGTCGTTGGTCTTGGCCGACGATAACCCCATGTCGCCGGCGCACAGCGTGACCGTGCGGTACGGC
>JANMWG010000161.1:0-11451 GCA_031393885.1 Betaproteobacteria bacterium
GTTTCGATGACGCGCTCGTCGGCCTGGACCTCGTCCATGGTGCCTTCGGCGAGCAGCTTGCCCTGATGCAGCACGGTCACCTTGCGCGCGATCATGCGCACGAACGTCATGTCGTGCTCGATGACCACCAGCGAGCGCCCGGCGGTGATCTTGTTGAGCAGTTCGGCGGTGAGTTCACGCTCGCGCGGGCTCATGCCGGCCACCGGCTCGTCGAGCAGCAGCAGCTCGGGCTCCTGCATCAGCAGCATGCCGATCTCGAGCCACTGCTTCTGCCCGTGCGACAGCAGCCCGGCCTTGGTGCGAAGCTGGTCGCGCAGGAAAATCTGCTCGGCCTGGGTCTCGATGCGCCCGGCGATCTCGTCGGTGCGGCGGAAGAACAGCGAGCCGAGCACGTTGCGCTTCTTCGGATACGAGATCTCGAGGTTTTCGAACACCGTGAGATCTTCGTAGACCGACGGATTCTGGAACTTGCGGCCGACGCCCGCACGCGTGATCTGGTACTCGATCATCTCGGAAAGCTCGAGGTTGCGGAACTTGATGGTGCCGCTGCTGGGCTTGGTCTTGCCGCAGATCATGTCGAGCAAGGTGGTCTTGCCGGCGCCATTGGGGCCGATCACGCAGCGCAGTTCGTCCTGCTCGACATAGAAGTCGAGCCCGTCGACCGCCTTGAAGCCGTCGAACGACACGGTGAGACCGTCCACCTGGAGAATCAGCGCCGCCATCAGTTCCGATCCCGGCTGGCGCGGAAGCGGTCGAGCAAACCGGCGATGCCCTGCGGCAGGAACATCGTGACCAAGATGAACAGGCCGCCGATGAAGTAGAACCAGTGCTCGGCGAAATTCTCGGAGAAGGTGGTCTTGGCGTAGCCCACGATCAGGGCGCCATAGACCGCACCGACCAGCGACAGGCGGCCGCCGACCGCGGCGTAGATGACCATCTCGATCGACGGCACGATGCCGACCAGCGATGGCGATGCGAGCCCGACCTGCATCGTGAACATCGCGCCACCGATGGCGGAAATCACCGCGCCGACGGCGAAGATGAAGGCCTTGAACATCGCCGGGTCGTAGCCGGAGAAACGCACGCGATCCTCGCGGTCGCGGATGGCAACCAATACCTTGCCGAACCCGCTGCGGATGATGAACATGCCGGCCAGCACCGACAGCAGCAACAGCACCACGGTGGTGAAATACATGCCGCGCTTGGCGCTTTCGGTATCGAGGTCGATACCGACAAACGTCTTGAAATCGGTGATGCCGTTGGCGCCGCCGGTCACCCCCTGCTGGCCGATGATGACGATCGCCATGATCGACGCCAGCGCGAGCGTGATGATGGAGAAATAGACGCCGCCGACGCGCTTGCGGAAGTTCGCATACGCGAGCGCGAACGCCACGACGGCGGGGATGATCACGATGGCGCCGAGCGTGAACCAGAGGTGATGGAACGGCAGCCACCACCAGGGCAGCTCTTCCACGCTGTTCCACACCATGAAGTCGGGCAGGTTGGACCCATAGAATTGCGACAGGGCGCTACCGGTGTTGTCTTGCGCGGCCGCCTCGAGCTTGAGGAACATCGCCATCATGTAACCGCCCAGGCCGAAGAAGATGCCCTGGCCCAGGCTGAGAATGCCGCCATAGCCCCAGATCAGCACGATGGCGACCGCGGGGAAGGCCAGGCACAGATACTTGGCGACCAGCCCCAGCCGGAAATCACCGAGAAACGACGGTATCGCGATCAGCAACAGTGCCGCGAGGATCGGCAGGCCGAGCTTGAACAGCAGCGCGATCGGCGAGGCTCGCGGCGCTGGGGTTGCGGCGCCAGGCAGCGGCGGTTCGGCGATCCGGTTGGCCATCAGCGTCGCACCTTGGCAGCGAACAACCCGTTGGGACGGAAGTAGAGCGCGACGATCACCAGCAGCAGGATGGTGGCCTTGGCCATCGATCCGCTCAGGAGATACTCGAGGGTGGATTGCATCTGCCCGATCAGGAACGCCGAGGCGAACGTGCCGAGCAGACTCTCGACGCCGCCGAACACGACCACGATGAAGGTGTCGACGATGTATTGCTGGCCGGTCACCGGACCGGTCGAGGCGAGCATCGTGAACGACGAACCGGCGATACCGGCAAGGCCACAACCCAGCGCGAACGACATGGCGTCCACGCGTTCGGTGTTGATGCCCGCGGCCCCGCTCATCGCGCGATTCTGGGTGACCGCGCGAATGCGCAGGCCCCAGCGGGTCTTGAACAGCAGCAGATAGACCGCCACCGATACGGCAAGCGTCAGCCCGACGATGAAGATGCGGCTCAGCGGCAACTGGATGTCACCGCTCACCTGCCACGCGCCCTGCAGCCAACTCACGGTCGGCACGCCGACTTCCTTCGGGCCGAACAGATGACGGAACACCTGCTGCAGCACCAGCGACAGGCCCCAGGTGGCGAGCATGGTGTCGAGCGGGCGCTGGTAGAGGAAGCGGATGAGTCCGCGCTCGAGCAGGAAGCCGAAGATGAAGGTCACGGCAAACGCGAACACGATGCCCACGAGAAAGTAGATTCCCATGAGCGAAGGCATGAACTTCGCGAACAACTGGGCGGTCGCGTAGGTGGTGTAGGCACCCATCGCCATGAGTTCGCCGTGGGCCATGTTGATCACGCCCATGAGGCCGAAGACGATGGCGAGCCCGAGTGCCATGAGCACCAGCACGGTGAACAGCGACAGGCCGTTGAAAGCCTGCATGACGAAAATGTCGAACGTCATCGCAGATGAAACCTGGTGCGCAAATGAAAACTGGTGTCGAGGCGGAACCGCCGGTCGGGCGATTGTGAATCATGGTGCGGAATCCGGGCGGTGCCGACGTGAGCCGGCACCGCCCGGTCCTGCCACCGGTCTTTGCCTCGACCGGTGGCGCCGATTGCCTTCAAGACTGCATCAGAGCTTCGGGAACGGATTCGGCTCGATCAGCGGCGACTCGAAGATCATGTCGATCTGACCATCCTTGCGGAAGGTGCCGATGCGGGCATGCTTGTACAGATGATGATTCGAGGCGTGGAACTTGATCTTGCCCTCCGGCCCTTCGAACTCGAGACCCGCGGAGGCCGCGACCACCGCCGGCACGTCGAAGCTCTTGGCCTTCTCGGCGGCGAGCTTCCACAGGTAGACCGAGGTGTAGCCGCAGGCAAGGGTGTCGCCGGTGACGCGGTTGGCGCCGTACTTGGCCTTGAACGCCTTCACGAACCTCTCGTTGGCGGGGTTCTTGAGACTCTGGAAGTAGCCCATGCACGACAGGAAGCCTTCGAGGTTCTCGGGGCCGATGCCGGAGGCCTCTTCTTCGGACACGGCAAGCGCCAGCAGCGTCTGGTTCTTGCCGGTCAGGCCGGCGGCGACGAGCTGCTTGTAGAACGCGACATTGGAACCACCCACGACCGTGGACAGGATGACGTCGGGCTTGGCGGCCTTGATCTTGTTCACCTCGGAGGCGAACTCGATCGAGCCCAGCGGATAGTAGCTCTCGCCGACCACGGTGCCGCCGGCCTTGGCGATGGTGGGCTTGGCGAGCTTGTTGGTGGTGCGCGGCCAGATGTAGTCGGAGCCGATCAGGTAGAACTTCTTGCCCTTCTTCTCGGCCAGCCAGTTGACCGCGGCGACCACCGATTGCGTGGCTTCCTGCGCCGTGTAGAGGATATTGGGCGACTGCTCCAGGCCTTCGTAGTAGGTGGGGTAGTACAGCAGGCCCTTGAGCTTTTCGACCACCGGCAGCGTGGCCTTGCGCGAGGCCGACGTGTAGCAGCCGAAGATCGCGGCTACCTTGTCTTTCTCGAGCAGCTTGCGCGCCTTTTCGGCGAAGGTGGGCCAGTCGCTGGCGCCGTCTTCGACGATGGTCTCGATCTTGCGGCCCATCACGCCGCCGGCCTTGTTGATCTCCTCGATCGCCAGTTTCTCGGCATCGACCACCGAAGCTTCGGCGATGGCGATGGTGCCGGTCAGCGAGTGCAGGATGCCAACCTTGACGGTCTCGGCGGCACCGGCGCTGCGGATGTTGATCATCGGGAACGGCAAAGCGCTCGCCGCGGCAACCACCCCCGAAGTCTTGATGAATTTACGTCTGTCGAAATTGCTCACGGTAACGCCCCTTCGCTTCATGGAAACGCGTTTATACGGATGACATTGTTTGCGGCACGGCTACCACGCTGCATTCCAGCCTGAAAACGAAACAACCCGCGCCTCGGCTCGTGGCCGATCCGCAGGCTTCCTTGTCGCTTGATCGTCGGGACATCATGGTCCGGGGTCGATCTGGTTCCGACTGAATTACCTGAACACCAGACGGCGATCTGCTCTCCACAGACCGGCTCGGGCTCGTAACGGCAGAATTGCAAATTAAAGGCCATCCAGCGATCCGCGTTGTCCGACAGCCCCGAGACCGGGTCGAAGGCACTAATCAAAAAGAGAAACATGGCCTTTCCCTGGCGCCGGGACGGCGGGCTGTCCGGAGACAGCACAATCCCGTATCGCACGGTGATGGTGCAATAAATCCGGGGAGGGCACAATGTTCAGGCGTACCGACAGGTGCAGGCGTTCTGGCCGCCGCAAGACCGGCCGCCGGACGACAGCAGACGCCAGCCGCTGGCAACCGGCGGGCGTTAGTCGCCCGCCGCTTCTGCGCCTTCGACCAAGGATCGGACTCGTTCGAGCGCTTCGGTGAGCGTATCTTCGGGCAGCTTGTTGAGCGCATCGGCCAGCAATTCAGCCGCGCCGAGCGCCGCCTCGGGCAGGTTGCCGGCCTCGAGATTGGCCACGAAGAACGACGCCGCCCCGATGGTCGTGAGCAGGACCTCGCGCTCGGCGCGCAGCGACTCGACCCTGGCGCGCAGCGCCTCGATCTGATCCGGAGGCTTCGATTCCATGGCTGCATCCCGATGAAGTGAACGCCGCCATGGTGCCATACCGGCAACACCCGCGATCATGGCACCCGCGCTGTGCGCAACACCCGCTGTGCGCAACACCCGCTGTGCACAACACCCGCTGTGCACAACACCAACAGGGAGAGCGATACCGCTCTCTTCCCTTGCCCACTCGCCAGGAGACTTACCTGTCGCTCATCGCCGTCCGTCGTCGTTTCATCTCCTCTCATGGGGGCGCCCTCGGTGCCCTGTTCTTTTGGCTGCGCGTTCGCCGCGGGCTCGCCTGGGCGTTGGCGCCGCGCGGCGGCATTCGCGTCAATGCCGTCTGCCCGGGCTGGGTCCGCACCGATTCGTCGCTGCGCTCGTTGAAGAGCATGGCTGCCGAGGCGGGGCGCACCGAGGACGCCATGCTCGGCGACATCCTGCCGGGTCAGCCGATTGCGCGCCTTCTCGAACCCGCCGACATCGCGGAGATTTTCTGTTTTCTCGCGAGCGACGATGCCAACTCCATCACCGGACAATCGATCGTCGCCGGCAATGGCGAGGTGACGAAGGAACTCGAGATTCCTGCCGGACGCTTCGGTCGCCCGGAGGAGGTCGCTGCCACGGCGCTGTTCCTGGCGACTGATCCAGCCGCTTACTATCACGGCCGGATGCCAGGGCCCAACGGCGACGTCTGATCGCGACTTTTTCGCATGACAACCTCCTTTCAGTCATCCCGCGCCATCGGCGCCATGCTCCTCGGCGGCCTGCTGTGGGGGCTCACCTGGATGCCGATCAAGCATTTCGGTGCGTTCGGCCTGACCGGCATCACGCTGACACTTTGCACCTACGGCGTGATCGGGGCGCTGGCACTGCCTTTCATCGCGCTACGATTCCCGGCGTGGAAGTCGCAATGGGGTCTGCTGCTGCTGGCAGCACTGTTCGGCGGCATCGCCAACTGCAGCTTCGTCACGGCGCTGATCAATGGCAACGTCACGCGGGCGATGCTGCTGTTCTATCTGATCCCGGTGTGGGGGGCGCTGGGCGGGCGCATCTTCCTGGGCGAGACGGTCTCCCGCACGCGCAGCCTGGCGGTCGTGCTGTCGATCCTGGGCGCCCTGCTGGTGCTCGGCGGTCCGCGGACGCTTTCCGGGCCGCTCGACGGCAACGACCTGCTATCGCTGGCCGCCGGCTTCTTCTACACGGCCCAGAACATCGCCTTCCGGGCGGCCGACCGGATACCCGCCACGATCAAGTCGGTGGCGGTGTTCGCCGGTTGCGGTCTGGTTGCCGCGGCGGTGCTGCCCCTTACCAGCCACAGCCTGCCGCCGATCGACGCCGCGCTCGCGCTGCAGCTCGCCGCGTTCGGCTTCTTGTGGCTGTCGCTGGCGATGCTGGCATCGACCTACGGCGTGTCGCATCTCGAGGCCGGTCGCGCAGCGGTGCTGGTGGTTTTCGAACTGGTCGCCGCGGTGGTGTCCGCCATGGTGATCGGTGGCGAACGCCTCGACGCCATGGGCTGGATGGGCGCCGTGCTGATCGTGAGCGCCGCCCTGCTCGAAGCGCGATCCGCCGCCGCCCCCACGCCCCATCCAACCCTGCTGCCGGCGCCTGCCCGCCATGACTGAAACCCTGATGAACCAGATGACCCAGTGACGAACAGCGGGCGCGGTGCGATGCAGGCCACGCCACTTCACCGATCGGCAGCACGCGGCATATCCCTTGCTAAACTCGCCCATATCCGGTCACGCGCGCTCTTGACCGCTCCGGCCCTACCCGACCCTGGACCTTTCCATGACCATCACGCCCGTCATCCTGTGCGGCGGCGCCGGCACCCGCCTCTGGCCGTTGTCGCGCAGCACCTACCCGAAGCAGTTCCTGCGATTGACCTCCGAGCATTCGATGCTCCAGGAAACGGTTCTTCGTCTGGAAGGCGCCCCCGGGGTCGGTGCGCCGGTGGTCATCTGCAACCAGGAACACCGCTTTCTCGTGGCCGAGCAGTTGCGGGCGATCGGCGTCAAGCCGAAGCTGCTGCTGCTCGAACCGATCGGGCGCAACACGGCGCCGGCCGTGGCGACCGCAGCCGTCAGGCTGGCCGAAGAAGACCCGGGTTCACTGCTGCTGGTGCTGGCGTCCGACCACGTGATCCAGGACAAGGCGTCGTTTCACCGCGCCATCGCAACGGCTGCCACCGCGGCCCAGCAAGGGCTGCTCACCACCTTCGGCATCATCCCGAACAGTCCCGAGACCGGTTACGGCTATATCCGGCGTGGCGCCGCCATCCCCGATCTGGCCAACACCTTCGCGGTCGGACAGTTCATCGAGAAACCCGATCTCGCCAACGCCGAGCGCTTCGTCGCCGCCGGCGACTATTTCTGGAACAGCGGCATGTTCGTGCTGCGCGCCTCGTCCTACCTCGAAGAGCTGCGGCAGTTCCAGCCAGCGGTGCTCGCCGCGGCCCGCCAGTCGCTCGCGCTCAGCAAGATGGACATGGATTTCTGCCGCCTCGACGACGCCGCCTTCACTGCCTCGCCGTCGATCTCCATCGACTACGCGGTGATGGAAAAAACCCGGCTCGGCGCCGTGGTGCCGGTCGAGATGGGCTGGAGCGATGTCGGCTCATGGGATGCGCTGTGGGAGCTGCACCCCAAGACTGCCGACGGCAACGTCTGCGAGGGTGACGTGCTCGCCTCCGGCGTGACCAACACCTTCATCAAGGCCGAGAACCGCATGGTCGCCGCGATGGGCGTCGAAGGCCTGGTCATCATCGAGACCGCGGACGCCGTGCTGGTCGCGAGCAAGAAATCGTCGCAGGACGTGAAGCTGCTGGTCGACCGGCTCAAGCTCGAGAAGCGCACCGAGCATGCGACCCACCGCCGGGTCTACCGTCCGTGGGGTTCCTATGAGGGCATCGATGCGGGCCCGCGCTACCAGGTCAAGCGGCTGACCGTGAACCCGGGCGCCAAACTGTCGCTACAGATGCATCACCACCGGGCCGAGCACTGGATCGTGGTGAGCGGCACCGCCAAGGTGGTGCGGGGCGAAGAAGAGATTCTCCTCACCGAGAACCAGTCCACCTACATTCCGCTGGGCTACAAGCACCGCCTCGAGAACCCTGGCCTGGTGCCGCTGCAGCTCATCGAGGTGCAGTCGGGTAGCTACCTCGGCGAAGACGACATCGTGCGCTTCGCCGACGATTACAACCGAAGCCAGTAGGACGTCTACTTGGGCGCGGTCTGGAACTTCGTGAGCTCGGCTTCGTTGATGTTGACCGGGGTCTTGTTGGTCATGAAGGTGAGGTAGGCCTGCTCGGTTTCCTGGGCTTTGCGCATACGCATTGCCGCGGCGATCTGGTCACGCACCTCGGCCAGCGGGCGCGTGGATTTTTCGCGGACATCGTCGAGTCGCACCACGTGCCATCCCTGGGGCGACCTGATCGGGCCGGCGATCTCGCCCTTTGCCATGCGGCTCACCGGCTCACGCAACTCGGGAATCAGGGCGTTTTCGGCAACCCAGCCCATGTCGCCGCCCTTGGCGGCGCTATCGGCGTGTTCGGACGCCGTCTTGGCCAGCGCACCGAAGTCGGCGCCCCTGGCCTTGGCCTTGGTGGCCAGGTCGGCCGCCTTGCCCTGCGCCTTGGTCACCATGGCCTTGTCGGCATCCGCCGGCGTCAGCACGAACAACTGCGAGAGCCGGTATTGCTTCGGCACCGCGAACGACGCCGCATTCTGGTCGTAGGCGGCCTTGACCTCGGCATCCGACGGGAAGCCTTCGGGCGGACGGGCGACGTTGTTCATATATGTAGCAACCAGCATCTGCTCGCGCGCCCGCTCCATCTGCGACACCACCTCCGGCCGCTTGTCCCAGCCCTTGCCTCGCGCTTCGGCCGCCAGCGACCGGCGCAACACCTCGAGGCGGATGATCCGGGCAAGCTCCTGGGGCGCTGTCGCCAACTGCACCTTGGCTTCCGGCGGCAGCGACTCGAGGATCGCGCGCAATTCGTCGGCCCGCAACTCCACCTCCCCCATCCGCGCCACCACACCGGCGAGCGGCTTGTCGGCAGCGAACGCCGGCGTGAGCGCCAGCGCGAGTACCATGGATAAAACACTGCGTAACGACATGAAGCCTCCTTTGCAGAACTGGATCTTGATCCGGCCGGACCATAACCCGGCCATGTTACCGAATTCGAACGCCGCTGCCGAAACCGGGATGGCGCCAAGCCGAACCCGCTCCGCGCCTGTGAAAACGTCATCGCTTCAATCTGTTGGCGCACAAACCTCGACATGTATCGATTTTTCATCGCAGCATATCAGCCCGTCATCGCCACCAGGCGCCTCGAATCGACCGCGGCATGAAATCTCCCTCAGCACGTGCAGGCTGCGCCCCGGGATACCTGAATCGACCTTGCCACATGCCTGAAACAGTGCCCCGCGTTGTCATTTCGAGACGCGCCCTGTCGTCAAATAACGTCGATTCGTCATATGGTTGCAACAACCAAACGATTCGGATCACGGCTTCGAAAAAAGTTTGCACTTATCCAAAAAAATCGCTTGCATCGGTTGGCCGATCGTTGGTATCTTTCAATCCAGAAAGCTCATGGTTTGTGATGTTCGGCTTCGGGGGATCCGAAGTTCCTAAAAAGGGCGAGGTAATGCGCCCATGCCGAACGGATCAATTTCCAGCCCGGACCAGAGAGCCACTTCGGGGAGACGCCTCAAAAGGGTGTCTTCAAATGTGTAAATCCTTTGAGGAAGCGTCCATGAAAATCAAAACATTTTTGGCAGCAGCAGCAGTAGCGGCCGGCTTGGCAACATCGGGGCTGTCGTCCGCGGCGGTCTACACGTTCCAGGGTGCGAACGATGTCGGCGCCGGCATTTCGTTCCTTGGCAGTCCCGCACGTACGATCTCGTTCCCGAATCTGGGCACGTTCGACTTCGTGATCACCAACAGCTCCGACGGCGCGGTCACCGGCCTGAAGGGCAACATGAATGGCGGCCCGGCTTTCAACGTCGGTCCGGTGTTCACGTTCGGTCCTCTGCAAACCGCGTCGGTCACGGGCACTGGCTTCTTCAGCATTTTCGATGGCGTCAATACCCTGACGGCTGATGTGAAGTTCGACGAAATCGTGTCGATCGGCACCACCGTGGGTCTGTCGTTCTCGACCACGATCAACATGTCGAACGTTGCTTACACCGGCAGCAACACCGGTCTCCTGGCTGTGTTGAACAGCATCGATCCGTCGCTGACGATCGCTGCCACGTTCAACCCGGGCAAGAGCCTCACGCAACTGATGAAGAAGGGTGCCGAGAACACGACCTCCTACGCGATCGCGTTTGCTGGCCAGCCGGTTCCGGAGCCGTCCACGATGGCGCTGCTGACCGTCGGCCTCGGCATGGTGGGCTTCTCGCTCGCCCGTGGTCGTCGTCGCTGATCAGTAAGTCGTTCTGAGAAAGCCGCTCTTCGGAGCGGCTTTTTTTTCGCATCAACCCCACGATGGTGGCAACAGTTAGACGTCGTGGGCATGCTACGTGCCCCCAATGGTTCCGGGTTGCGCGTCGGTTCGCCGGACGCCACCGACCGGCAAAAACTAATAACTAACACGCTTAGCGGACACACTACGCGGCAGGAACTCCGTTCCCGCATCGAGCGTCCCACACTTTCGTTTTCAATCGATACCATCCAGCGAGGCTCTCATGGCAATCATCAACGGCACACTCGGCGCAGACCAGCTTTCCGGCACCGGGATAGCGGACACCATCAACGGCCTTGCGGGTGATGACAGCATCGACGGCGGCGCTGGCGTCGATGCGATGAGCGGCGGTGCAGGCAACGACACCTACATCGTGGACAACGCCGGCGACAGCGTCATCGAAGCCGCCAGCGGCGGCACCGACCTGGTCCGCTCGTCGGTCACCTTCACGCTGGGGGCACAAGTCGAGAACCTGATCCTCACCGGTGCGGGCGACATCAACGGCACGGGCAACAGCGGTGTCAACAGCATCACCGGCAACAGCGGCAACAACCTGATCAACGGCTTCAAGAACACCCTCGGCCTTGCCCCCGACAACCTGACCGGCGGCGACGGCAACGACACCTATGTGTTGAACAACGTCGGCGACGTCATCACCGAACTGGCCAACCAGGGTACCGACACGCTGAACGTCGCGTTCAACAACGCCTCGCCCACCACCACGATCACGGTCGACCTCACCGCCTTGTCCTCCACCAACGTGATCGGCGCCCAGAACGTCGAGAACGTCACCATCCTGGGCACGGGCAAATACAACATCGTCGGCAACAGCGGCGACAACCTCCTCATCGGCAACGGCTCGGCCAACAGCATCAACGGCGGCGCGGGCAACGACACCCTGGTGGGTCTTGGTGGTGCAGACACCCTGATCGGTGGCGACGGCAACGATCTGTATCGCATCGACGCGCTGGACACCGTCACCGAGACCGGCACCGTTGCCAGCGCTTCGGACACCGTCGAGGCGGCCTTCACGCTGAACCTCAACGACACCGTTGCCGGTGGCGCCCTGCGCTTCGCCAACATCGAGAACCTCGCCCTGAGCGG
>JANMWG010000177.1:0-2043 GCA_031393885.1 Betaproteobacteria bacterium
CCAGCCGTGGCCAGCGCCTCGGCCATGGCCCAACCGAGACCGCGCGAAGCCCCGGTGACCAGGGCGACCTTCGAGGTGAGATCGAACATCATGGCATGTACTGGCCGCCGTTGACCTCGAGGATTTGGCCGGTCACGTAGCTGCTCATCTGCGCGGAGGCGAGAAACAGGAAGGCGCCGGTGCATTCGTCGGGCGTGCCGATCCGGTTCATCGGGATCGTGGCCTTGAAGCCTTCGAGCATCTGCGGCGTCGAGTAGCGATCGTGGAACGGCGTGTAGATGACGCCGGGCGCCACGGCGTTGACGCGGATGTTGTCTTTCACCAGCTCTTTGGCGAGGCCGCGCGTCATGGTGCTGACGAAGCCCTTGGAACCGGCATAGAGCACGGCACCGGGACCACCGCCATGCCGCGCCGCCACCGAGGTGACGTTGATGATGTTGCCGCCGCCGCCCGCGCGCATGTGCACCACCGCGGCGGCGATGCACATGAGCGACGAGCGCACGTTGAGTTGCAGCACCTGGTCGAACAGTTCGTCGGTGAGCTCGGCCACCGGCACCCGCTGGACCAGCCCGCCGGCATTGTTGACCAGCACGTCGATGCGCCCGAACGCCTTGACGGTGGCATCGACGACGGCCTTGCAAGTGGCCGAACTGGTGACGTCGCCCTGGATGACGGTGGCCTTGCCGCCAGCCTTCTCGACCTCGGCCGCGACAGCCTCGGCTTCGGTGCGGCTGGTGTTGTAGTGCACCGCGACATTGGCGCCGTTGCCGCCGAATGCGATTGCCGCGGCAGCGCCGATGCCGGTGCTGGCGCCCGTGACGAGCACGGACTTACCCTTCAGATCCTCGATCATCTCCCCCTCCGTTTGCTGCACGTCGCGGGCGGGCGGCGGAAGCCGCCGCAAGCCCTACGGCATCAGCACGGTCGACCCGGTCGTCTTGCGCGACTCGAGGTCGATGTGCGACTGCTTGGCGTCTTTCAGTGCCAGTGTCTGGTTGACTTCGATCTTGACCTTGCCCGACAACACGATGTCGAACAGCTCGTTGGCAGCCGCCACCAGATCGGCGCGCTTCGCAGTGTAGGTCACCAGGGTCGGTCGTGTAACGTAAAGCGAGCCGCGGGCGGCGAGCAGGTTGAGATCGAACGCCGGCACCGGACCCGAGCCATTGCCGAACACCGCGAGCATGCCGCGAGGTTGCAGGCAGTCGAGCGAACCCATGAAGGTGTCCTTGCCGACGGAGTCGTAGACCACGGGCACCTTGGCGCCGCCGGTGATTTCCTTGACGCGCTCGACGAAGTTTTCGCGGGTGTAGACGATGGTGTGGTCGCAGCCGTGGGCCTTGGCGAGCACGGCCTTGGCATCGGAACCGACGGTGCCGATGACGGTGGCGCCGAGCGCCTTGAGCCACTGGCAGGCGATGAGACCGACACCACCCGCGGCCGCGTGGAACAGCACCGTCTGGCCGGCCTGGACCTTGTAGGTGCTGCGCAGCAGATACTGCACGGTGAGGCCCTTGAGCATCATCGCCGCGGCGGTTTCGTAGGTGATGCCATCGGGCAGCTTGACCAGGCGGTCGGCGGGAATCAGCCGCACTTCGGAGTAGCTGCCGGGCGGGCCGCCGGCGTAGGCGACGCGGTCGCCCGCCTTCAGGTAGTCAACGCCGGGGCCGACGGCTTCGACCACGCCGGCAGCCTCGAGACCGATGCCACTCGGCAGCGGTAGCGGATAGAGCCCGGAGCGGTGATAGGTGTCGATGAAGTTCAGGCCGATGGCGTGGTGGCGCACTCGCGCCTGGCCCTCGCCCGGGTTACCGACCTCGATGTCTTCGTACACCAGTACTTCGGGGCCGCCGGTTTTATGGAATCTGATTGCTTTGGTCACTAAGGTCTCCTTTGTTTTTCCTGATTAGCGACATTGCTCAGCGTCCCTCACCCTCGGTCCCTCTCCCCAGAGGAGAGGGATGTCTCCTGCTCCCCAGGGGAGAGGGATGTCTCCTGCCCCCCAGGGGAGAGGGATGTCTCCTGCCCCCCAGGGGAGAGGGA
>JANMWG010000203.1:0-1756 GCA_031393885.1 Betaproteobacteria bacterium
GCAGACCATTTTTTTGGCACTCCGGACCCAGAACGAACTGGCGCCGGGCGGCAGCTTCGAGACCCGCGCCGACAAGGTGTTCGTGCGGGTGTCGGGCGAGTTTCGCACGCTCGACCAGGTGCGCGAGACCGTCATCGCCGCCAACGGCAACCTGCTGCGCATCGGCGACATCGCGCGCGTCTATCGCGGCTATGTCGATCCGCCGGATCTCCTGTTCCGCTACAAGGGCATCCCGGCGCTCGGCCTGGCGGTGTCGATGCGCAAGGGCGGCGACATCATCGCGCTCGGCAAGGCACTCGGCGCGCGCATGGCGCATCTGAAAGCCGACCTGCCGGCCGGCATCGAGGTGCATTCGGTGGCCGACCAGCCCACCGTGGTGTCGCGTTCGATCAACGAATTCATGATGACGCTGGCCGAGGCGGTGATCATCGTGCTGGCGGTGAGCTTCATCAGCCTGGGCCTTCGCACCGGCATCGTGGTGGCGCTGTCGATTCCGCTGGTGCTGGCGGTGACCTTCCTGTTCATGCGCATCTTCAGCATCGACCTGCAACGCATCTCGCTCGGCGCGCTGATCATCGGCCTGGGGCTACTGGTCGACGATGCGATCATCGCGGTCGAGATGATGGCGATCAAGATGGAGCAGGGCTGGGACCGGGTGAAGGCGGGCAGCTATGCCTACACCTCGACCGCGCCGTCGATGCTGACCGGCACGCTGGTCACGGCCGCGGGCTTTCTCCCGGTGGGCATGGCCAAGTCGGCGGCGGGCGAGTACACCTTCTCGATCTTCGCCGTGGTGTGCATTTCGCTGCTGGTGTCGTGGGTGGTGGCAGTGATCTTCGTGCCCTACCTCGGCTATCACCTGCTGCCCGACTACGCGAAGATCGGGCACCAGGAAGGATTGCTCGCTGGCCTCGTGCGGCGCATTCGCCGCCAGCCGCGGCCACCGGCACCAGCGCCGGGTCATCATGAAGACATCTACAACCGTCCGTTCTACCGTGCCTTTCGCGCACTGGTCACGTGGTGCGTGACGTGGCGCAAGACCGTGATCGTCATCACGGTCGGCATCTTCGTCCTGTCGATCTACGGGTTCACCAAGGTGCAGCAGCAGTTCTTCCCGTCCGCCAACCGACCCGAACTGGTGGTCGATCTCTGGCTCCCGACCGGCGCCGCCATCGGCGCGAGCGACGAGCAGGCGAAGCGCTTCGAGAAGATCCTCGCCAGCGACCCCGATGTCGACAGCTATGTGACCTACGTCGGCGGCGGCAGCCCGCGCTTCTACCTGCCGCTCGATCAGCAGCTCGGCAATCAGAATCTGGCGGAATTCGTCGTGACCGCGAAGAGCAACAAGGCGCGCGACGGGCTGCAGCAACGCCTGGAGGAGATCCTCGACAGCAAGTTCACGCTGGTGCGAGGGCGGGTCTCGGTGCTGCAGAACGGCCCGCCGGTGCCGTATCCGGTGGCGTTTCGGGTGAGTGGCCCCGACAACGACGTGATCCGCCGCATCTCGAACGAAGTGGCCACCGTGATGCGCGCCAATCCCAACATGCGGCTGGTGCACCTGAACTGGAACGAGAAGAGCAAGGTGGTGCACCTGGACATCGACCAGGCCAAGGCACGCATGGTCGGGGTCACCACGACCGATCTGTCGGGCATGCTGGCGACCATCCTGTCGGGCTACAGCATCACCGAGTATCGCGAACGCGACCAGCTCATCGAAGTGGTGGCCCGCGCCGATCCGCAGGAACGCAAGGCGCTC
>JANMWG010000212.1:0-2179 GCA_031393885.1 Betaproteobacteria bacterium
ATCGCTCAGGACATCTGGCGCCTGGTGCACGATGTCCTGGGGGAGCAACGGTTGTTCGTGGTCGGCCACGACTGGGGCGGACCGACCGCATTCGCCCTGGCGGCACAGCATCGTGACGCGGTGCGCCGCGTCGCCGTCTTCGATGTGCCGGTGCCCGGTGACGGGACGACGGTCTTCTTCGACAACCGCTGGCATCACGGCCTGCATTGGGAGCCCGGCTTCGCCGAGGAGCTCACGGCGGGCCGCGAGGACGTCTACCTCGGGTTCTTCTATCGCACCTGGGGAGCCCGGCCCGATGCCATATCCGCGGATGCCCAGCGCGAGTACGTGCGCGCCTATCGCCAGCCGGGGGCGATGCGAGCCGGCTTCAATCTCTATCGCGCCATGCGCCAAGACATTCTGGACAACGAGGCGTTCATCGCCGCCGGAAAGCTGCGTATGCCGGTGCTGTGTTACGGCGGCGCCCATGGTCGGGGCCGGGGCCTGTCGGCCATCGAATCCTGGCGCCGCGTGGCGGACGATGTGCGTGGCGGTGTCGTCGAGAACTGCGGCCACTGGATTCCGGAGGAGCGTCCCGAATGGGTGGTCGGACAGTTGCTCTCGTTCTTCGGCGAGGAGCCGGTCTGACCGGTTTTTCCGGGTGTTGCCCGGTGGATGCCGGGCGCGACCGCAACGGCCTTGCCATCCACGCCACCTGACGCAAAAAAATGCCGGCTCGAATGTCCCCGGAAGTCAAAGCCAACCCGCAACGCGTCATCGTCGCCGCCGTGCAACTGCCGGCGGTCAGCAATGCGGAGCTCGAGGCATCGTTGAAGGAATTGCGCGAGTTGGCCAGAACACTCGGCTTCGAGGTGGTGGACCACGAGATTTGGCCGCCGCAAGCGCGCAACCTCAAGAACGAGATCGGTTGCGAAGTGATGGACCGGACCATGGTGATTCTCGAAATCTTTCACCGTCACGCGCGCTCCAACGCGGCGGGAGCCTTCTTCCGCGTGCGCGGCGAGCGGATACGTGGCTCGACACAGTGAGACTCCGAAGGCGACGTGATCTATCACAACGATCCGCGCTACATGGGCGGCCAGGTACTGCGACGGAGAGACGGCAACGCAGTGGCAGTGCAAGGAGTACCGGTACGACGATGACGCCTGACCCTCTCGAGCCGGCAGCCTCCGGGTTACCGTCTGCGACTCGACTCGACCGCTTGGCGTCATGAAAACCGCGATGCTCCCCACGTGGTTGCCGACGAGCAAGGTCGCTCCCACCGACATCGCGCCGGTGGCGTGGTTTGCCTATGACTTCGACACCGTGGTGGCTCTCCACAATGCCCGGACCAGCACCGACCGCGATGGTGGCTGTGGCAGGAGCGGTCCGCCACGTTTTCGTCAGCCTCGGGCGCCGGCAGATCGCAGAGTTCAGCCGCTGGGACCAGCGGCCCGGATTCGGGGAACTGAGCCTCAGGGTGAACAGCCGGGGCATTGTCTACTGGGAGGATTTCGAGGACGCCCGCCGCGGCATCGAAGATTTCTTCGCATCCTCGGGGTGCTTCGCGAACCACGACGTACGGCGCCTTTCTGCCGACGCCGCGGTGCCCGGCAACCAGGAACTGATTGCACTTGCTGCCACGGCCAGCGCGTTCGCCGATATGGCGATCGAGAAGAACGCCGCCGACGAGCTGCACATCACCTTGGGGAAAACCGCCGCCGGCACGGAGATCGTGCGATTGGAGTGACGTTCGGTCGCATCGCCCCGGCCCCGGGTTCGAGGCCGATATGCCCAGCGTACCTCGAACGTCCGGCGGCATAATGGCGTGGTGTCGCCGAGCGAGGAATGACAACATGGTCCAACCGATTGCCGATGTTCGCGACATCTCGCGCATCGCCTACGGATTCATGGCTTCGAAGGCGCTGTTCTCGGCCCTGAACCTCGACCTCTTCGGCTGGCTCGCCGATGATCCGCTGACCGCCGAGAGCCTGGTCGAGAAAGTCGGCGTCGCGCCCAATCGCCCGAGGACGATGCTGGCCGCGCTGACAGCGATGGGACTGGTCGTCCGCGACGGCGATGCCTACCGTAACGCCCCGGCAAGCGAGCGCTATCTCGTGCGCAGCGCGCCGGCCTACTTCGGCGACTACTACCGGTTCCAGATCGATCGCCAGATCTACCCCGCGCTGCTGCACCTCGA
>JANMWG010000257.1:0-1647 GCA_031393885.1 Betaproteobacteria bacterium
GCGCCCCTCCGTCGCTCAACTCCAGGAGGTTGCACACAGCCTGGGCATGCACCAGACAGACGAGCAAGCTGCCACCTACAACGCGCTGCTGCAGCCCAATTTCGATGCCTACGACCTGATCGATGCGCTGCCCGACTACGTGCCGAAGGTTACCTACCCGCGCACGCCCGGCTACCGGCCCGGCGGCGAGGAAAACAAGTACGGTGCGTGGTACGTGAAGGCGACCATCCAGGGAGCGGCCAAGGGCAAGCTGGCCGGCAAAACCGTCGCCATCAAAGACAACGTCTGCGTTGCCGGCGTGCCGATGATGAACGGCTCATCGACGATGGAAGGCTATGTGCCGAACATCGACGCCACCATCGTGACGCGCCTGCTCGATGCCGGCGCCACCATCGCCGGCAAGGCGGTGTGCGAACACTTCTGCTTCTCCGGCGGCTCGCACACCAGCGCGTCGGGGCCGGTGCACAACCCGCGCCGCAGGGGCTATTCGGCCGGCGGTTCGTCGTCGGGCAGTGCCGCGCTGGTGGCAGCCGGTGAGGTCGATCTGGCGATCGGCGGCGACCAAGGCGGCTCGATCCGCATGCCGGCTTCGTACTGCGGCGTCTACGGCATGAAGCCCTCGCACGGGCTCGTGCCTTACACCGGCATCATGCCGATCGAACTCACCATCGACCACACCGGCCCGATCACCGCCAACGTGAGCGACAACGCGTTGATGCTGGAAGTGCTCGCCGGCCCCGACGGGCTCGATCCGCGCCAGCACGCCGGGCGTGAATCACAGCCCTACACCGAGCTGATGAAAGGCGGCGTGAAGGGCCTGAAGATCGGCATCGTCACCGAAGGCTTCGGCTGGGACAACTCGATGCCGGCGTTGGACGCGCAGGTGCGCAAGGCCGCACAGCGCTTCACCGAACTCGGCGCGCGCGTGGCCGAGGTATCGGTGCCGATGCACTCGGTCGGTGCCGCCGTCTGGCTGCCCATCGCCGCAGAAGGGGCGACGCAGCAGATGATGAAGGACAACGGCTACGGCTTCAATTACAAGGGTCTGTACGACACGGCCCTGATCGACTTCCACAACGGCTGGAGGAAGCGCGCCGACGAGCTCTCGGAAACGCTCAAGCTGACGATGGTGCTCGGCGAATATTTCCTGCAGAACCACACGGGCCACTACTACGGCAAGGCGCAGAACCTGAGCCGTCAGGTGAAGCAGGCCTACGACACCGCACTCGGCGACTTCGACCTGCTCCTGATGCCGACCTTGCCGATGACGGCCACGCCGCTGCCCAAGGCCGACGCTCCACTGGAAGAAGTGATTCAGCGCGCGTTCGAGATGCTGGCCAACACCTGCGTCGCCGACATCACCGGCCACCCTGCCATGAGCATTCCGTGCGGGTTGGTCGAGGGCCTGCCGGTCGGCCTGATGCTGGTCGGAAAAGAGTACGACGAGGGCACGATCTACCGCGCCGCTCTGGCCTTCGAGCAGTCGGGGGATTGGAAGACGTTCTGACCGCGCCGTACCAAACCACGCAAGTTTCACCCATAACAACTCAGGGAGTTCACTCATGGATCGTCGCCAATTCATCAAGACCACGGGTTATGTGGCCGCAGCCGGCAGCTCCGGCCTGTTGCTGCCGACCTCGGCCTTTG
>JANMWG010000017.1:0-13012 GCA_031393885.1 Betaproteobacteria bacterium
GCTCGCGTGCCGCGCGGACGATGGCCTCGGCCAGCGGATGCTCGCTGCCCTGATCCAGGCTGGCGGCCAGTCGCAGCACCTCGTCGGCCGATACGCCTTCGATCGGCACGGCGCGGTCGAACGCCGGGTGACCTTCGGTCAGGGTGCCGGTCTTGTCGACGATCAGCGTGTCCACCTTGCGCAGATGTTCGATGGCGGCCGCGTCGCGGAACAAGACACCTTGCGTCGCCGCCCTGCCGGTGGCGACCATGATCGACATCGGCGTGGCCAGGCCGAGCGCGCACGGGCACGCGATGATCAGCACCGCCACGGCATTGATGAGCCCGTAGACCCAGCTCGGTGCCGGCCCCAGCCAGCCCCAGCCGAGGAACGTCACCACGGCAACGGACACCACCGCCATCACGAACCAGCCGGCCACCTGGTCGGCCATGCGCTGCATCGGCGCCTTGGAGCGCTGGGCCTGCGCCACCATCTGCACGATCTGCGACAGCACCGTTTGCGAGCCCACCCGTTCCGAGCGCATCACCAGCGCGCCACTGGTATTGAGCGTGGCGCCGATCAGCTTGTCGCCGGCCCGTTTGCCCACGGGGATCGGCTCGCCGGTGAGCATGGATTCATCCACCGCGCTGCTGCCGTCGACGACGACCCCGTCAACGGGGACCTTCTCGCCCGGGCGCACGCGGAGCGTATCGCCCACGTGCACGTGCGTGAGCGGCACATCTTCTTCGCCGCCGTCGGGGTTGATACGGCGCGCGGTCTTGGGTGCCAGCCCGAGCAGCGACTTGATCGCCGCGGAGGTCTGCGAACGCGCCTTGAGTTCCAGGATCTGGCCCAGCAAGGTGAGCGAGATGATGACCGCTGCGGCCTCGAAGTAGACCGAGACGCGGCCCATCGACACGAACGACGCCGGAAAGACGCCGGGCGCCACGGTGGCGACGACGCTGTAGGCGAAAGCCGCCGACGTGCCCAGGCCGATCAGGGTCCACATGTTCGGGCTGCGGTGGGCAACGGATTGCACGGCGCGCACGAAGAAAGGAAAGCCGGCCCACAACACCACCGGCGCCGACAGGACCAGCTCGATCCAGCTCTGCGTGGCCATGTCGAACCAGCCAAGGCGATGCCCCGCCATGGCGAGCACCGCAACGACCACGCTCAGTGGCAACGTCCACCAGAACCGACGCTGAAAATCCGCCAGCTCCGGGTTGCCGTCATCCTCCAGCGTCGGCAGCACGGGCTCCAGGGTCATGCCGCACTTCGGGCAGTTGCCCGGATGGTCCTGCCGGATCTCCGGGTGCATCGGGCAGGTGTAGATCGTGCCGGGCGCCGGCGCCGCTGCCTGCGGTGATGCGGCTTTCTCATCTTCTGATGCCGCCTCGCGTGCCATCGACGTGTCGGGATCGAGGAAGCGCCCCGGATCGGCGACGAATCTGGTCCGACATCCAGCGCTGCAGAAGTAGTAAGACCGGCCCTGATGTTCCGTTCGGTGCTGCGACTGCTCGGTGACGGTCATGCCGCACACCGGATCCTTCAACGCAGCAGTCTTGACGGTTACCGCCGGGTCGGCGGTGTTGGCGTGCGCCGTATCGCCATGGCTGTCATGTGGGTGGTCGTGATTGCCGTGATGCTCGCTGTTCATGGGAAAGCTCCCGCGGTTGAGTTGCAACCAGCCTCGATGTCGCAGCCGCGCGTTGTTCGCGTGGTCATCGAGGAACCCGATGCAAGGTCACGGTACCTGCTTGCGATGCGGATTGCCGTGATCGTGTTTCTGATGGTGCTCGTGGGTCGGCGCATGGTGTGCTGGATCGCCGCCGGCCGCCCCATCATCCATCCCGGCGTGGGAATGCCCCTCGCTCGCTTCCACGATGTCGCGATACTGGTCGGCCGACAAGGTCGGCAGGCGCTCGAGAAAGGCGGTCAGATCCCAGATCGCCGCGTCCTCCATGCCGCCTCGCGACCACGCGGGCATTCCCGAGGCCTTGATGCCGTGCTTGATGATCCAGAACCGGCGTGCCGCGATCCGGTCGCGGTTCGATGGCCCTCTCGCAATTCGAACCAGATCGGGGGGCTGCGGATAAAGCCCGCGACGAATCTCGGAATCCGTCACTCCGGGCAAGAGGTGGCAGCCCGCACACATCGCGGCGTAGTTGCCGGCGCCGCGTTTCACGCGCGAGGCATCCGACCAGTCGGCCGGCGGCGTCACTTCCTGCGATCGACGGTCGACGGATCGCTCGCGGGTGAACTCGATCAGGCGATAGACGCCGGGACTGTGGGGCGTATCGGCCGCCATGTCGATGAAGCCGCCATAGGCGACGACCACGGCGATCACCGCCATGGTTCCCAGCGTACCCAACACGCCGATCAATATCTTCGACATGCGCGGTTTCCTCGATGGTGGGAAGCAATGCTTCGTCGCATGGCGGGTCAGTGGCGATCGTGCCCGGCAGGCTTGCGCACCTGCACTTCGACGCCGGGGTTGTGGATTTCGGACCGGCGGACTGGTTCTTCGGCTGGTCCGGTCCATTCGTAGGACACCGTGCCCTTCGGATGTTCGTACCAGCCGGGATCGCGATAGTCGTTCTTCGCCAGACCTTCGCGTACCTTGACCGTGGTGAACATGCCGCCCATCTCGATGGCGCCGAACGGCCCCTGACCGGTCATCATCGGCAGCGTGTTGTCGGGAATCGGCATCTGCATCTCGCCCATGTCGGCCATGCCCTTGTCGCCCATCGACATGTAGTCGGGCACGAGATTGAGAATCTTCTCGGTGATGCCGCGGTGATCGACGCCGATCATCGTGGGGACGTCATGCCCCATCGGTCCCATCGTGTGGTGCGACTTGTGGCAGTGGAACGCCCAGTCGCCCGGCGCATCCGCGACGAACTCGAACGCCCGCATCTGGCCGACGGCCAGATCGACAGTCACTTCGGGCCAGCGCGCGGCCTCCGGAACCCAGCCGCCATCGGTGCAGGTGACCGCGAAGTCGACGCCGTGCAGATGAATCGGGTGGTTGGTCATGGTGAGGTTGCCCATGCGAATGCGCACCCGGTCTCCCAAGCCCACCACCAGCGGATCGATGCCCGGAAACGCGCGGCTGTTCCAGGTCCACAGATTGAAATCGAGCATGGTCGCGATCTTCGGCGTGTAGCTGCCGGGATCGATGTCGTAGGCGTTGATGAGGAACACGAAGTCGCGGTCCACGCGATGCAGCGACGGATCTTTCGGGTGCACCACGATGAACCCCATCATGCCCATGGCCATCTGCACCATCTCGTCGGCGTGCGGGTGATACATGAAGGTGCCGGACTTCTTCATCTCGAATTCGTAGACGAAAGTCTTGCCGGGCTGGATCTGCGGCTGGGTCAGACCGCCCACGCCGTCCATGCCGTTGGGCAGCAGGATGCCGTGCCAGTGGATGGTGGTGTGCTCGGGCAGCTTGTTGGTGACGAAGATGCGCAGCTTGTCGCCTTCCACGCATTCGATGGTCGGCCCGGGCGACTGGCCGTTGTAGCCCCACAACCGCGCGATCATGCCGGGCGCGATCTCGCGCTCGACCGGCTCGGCGATGAGGTGGAACTCCTTCCAGCCGTCGCGCGTGCGCCACGGCAGCGTCCAGCCGTTGAGCGTGACGACCGGGTTGTAGGGGCGGCCATCCATGGGGCTCAGCGGTGGCTGGGTTGCGGCGCTCTTCTGGATCGGCGCTTCGGGGAGCGTGGCCGCGCCCGCGCGAGTGACGGCGGCGGCACCGAGAACGGTGCCGGTGGCCTGGAGAAAACTGCGTCGTGTGTTGTCCATGAACGCTATTCCTTGGGGGCGGCGTGGGCTGCGGTGGCAGGCTGGTCGGCGAGGGCACCGGTGCGTGTCGGCGTTGGCGGCAGACGCCCGCCGAGGGCGGCGCGCAGTTCGGTTTCCGCCAGCCAGTAGTTGCGCAGCGATTCGATGTAGCCGTTCACCGCCATGACCTGTTCGCGGGCATCGGCGAGCAGTTCGAACACGCTGAGCAGCATGCCGTTGTAGCGCAGCAGGTTCTCTTCGGAAATGCGCTTGCGCACGGGCACGATCTCGTCGCGGTAGTGGCGCGACGTATCCCACGCGATGCGATAGGTAGCATAGGCTTCACGCACTTCGGACCGGGCTTCGACGGCCCGCTGGGCGATGCGATTCACCGCCTGCATGTATTGCGCCTCGGCCTTTGCCACCCGCGCGGTTCCCCAGTCGAAGATCGGCACCTCCAGACTGATCTCGTAGCCCTTCTTGATCGCCGTTTCCTGCTCCATGACGGTGGCCGGGCCCAGTTCCAGCACGTTGATGAAGCGCGTGGCTTTGGTCAGACCGAGAGAGCGGGCGATACCTTCGGCTTCGGCTTTCGCGGCGACGACATCGAGGCGCTCGCGCAATGCGATAGCTTCGAGATCGGCATAGTCCCCTGGGGTCTTCGGCAGATCCGGGAGGCGCTCCGCGAGCTGGTAGCCGGCTTGCGCGCCCCAAAGCCCCATCAGGCGAGTAAGCCGCTCGCGGCTCGCGACGGCTTCGACGCGAGCCCGGGCGAGCTGCGTTGCCGCATCTGCATAGAAGGCCTGCTCGCGCAACTGATCGCGCTTGTTCATGTTGCCCGCCCGCGCCATGCGGCGACCGAGTTCCGCGCCGGCCTCCGCGGCATCGAGCACCTGACCGTAGTAGCGCACGGTCTCGTTGGCGGCCACCGCGCGATACCACGCTGCGCGGGTTTCGAGCCCGAGGTGCAACACGTCGCCGGCCACCTGCAACTTGACCGCCTCGAACCGCCGCTTTTCCATCTTGATGGCAAGCGGCATGGTGAGCAGCTCGACGATGGGAAAGGTGAGCGAGGTTTCGTTCTTGAAGTTGACGCCGTTGTCGGCGCGCGTGCGGGTGGTGGTGAACCGGGGGTTGCGCAACCTGCCGGCTTGCACCAGATCGGCTTCGGCGATGCCCAGGTCGGCGTAGGTGGCCTGCAGGCCGCGATTGTTGAGCAACGCGATCTGCATCGCGTCGTCCGGGGTCAGCGGCTGCGCGAGCAGTGCCTCGGTCTCGCGCTGTACGTCGCGCCGTTGATCGTCGGTCGTGATCAGCGCAGCGCGTTTGCCGAGGCGTTCTTCCGCCGCGGTCTTGGCTGGTCCGATACCGCCGTCCTTCGAAAACGACACGCAGCCTGTCGCCAGCAGGCTCGACAGCAGACCGATGACGATGCCGCGAGCGGCGGGCGGGATCATTTCGGACCTCCGTGCCCGGCGTGACCCGAGGGTTCGGTCGACGGCGCCGGGGCCGGCATTTTTTCGGCAGGCTTCGCGCCGCCATGCTGATGCCCCGCCATCGGCGCCTCGTCGGCGTCAGGCGCCGCGCGCGCCGAATCAGGCCATGGTGCGAGCGGGCCTTCGGAAAGGTTCTGGTAGGTGGCGAACACCGACACGTACGGCGTTTGCGGTACCGCCGAGGCCGGATCGGCCGGATCGGGCAGCGGTGTCGCCACGGCGGCGAGCGCATGGACGAGCAAGGCGGTGACGGCAATGCCGCCACGAGCAAAGGACTTCATGGATAGTTCTCCCAAAGCCCCTGGAAGGCGCGCAAGCGCGACCGACCAGAGATGCAGCGATCACCCGAAAAAATGCACGACAGCGGCCCGGATGGACCGCGAGGGGGCGATCAGGCTAGCGGAGGGCGCTCGGCGCGCGGGGGAACGATCGAGAGCGCATGCGGGACCGCACGCGAGAGGAGGACATGGCTGAAGCTGTCTTCGAAGGCGGCAATGGTGTGCACCATTGCCGGGGCGCACAGCAGATGGCACAAACCGCACAGATCACAGGACTTGTCGTCCATGGGCTGGGCGCCGTGCTCGTGTGAAGCAGTATGGTCTGCCGCAGCCTGAGGCGCCGACTCGGCGACAGACTCATGGCCGTGCGCGGAATGATCGTGCGTATGGGCGCCCTCGGGCGAACTATGCCGATGATCAGCCGCCGCCGTTGCCACGGCGGCACCGACCGCTTGCTGCTCGCTCCGGGCATCGCACAGGATCATGCCCCCACCGGCCAGCGCGCGCAGTGGCACGCTTGCCGCGAGGACGATCAGCAGGATGGTTTTCTTCCAGGACCGACTCATGTTTTGATGATAGGCCGCGCGCATCGCCACGTGCAAGACCCATCGACTCCACCTCGCCGCCTGACGAGTGAAATCGACTGATTGCCCCCTTTGTTTCTGGTCGAGCGCGGTAGAACTTGCGCGGGTCACCGTGGGTCGTGCATATTTCGGTGATGCGCTTTTTTCGCACAGGCTCGATTGTCTTGACCATACTCGTGACGTTTCTGACGAACGGGTTCGGCTGGGCGTTCGACGCTGCGACGATCGCGCATGATCTGGATCACGAGCGCCATGCGATCGCCCCGGACGCCGCCGATCATCTGGCAATCCACCACGAGAGCCATCCGGACGACGACGATCTGGACGCCGCCGTCCATTTGCATCTTCATGCCATGGGGCATGTGTTGCCGTGCGTTACGAGCAGCGCAGCGCCAGTGTCGGTCTCGACCGGCACCGAAGTGCATGTCGTGTTCGTGCCGGCCTTCATCCCCGACGCCACCGGGGATCCGCTTCTTCGACCTCCCCGCAACACCCTCGCAAGCTAGTACCGCGCCGCACAGGGCACGGTGGTGAGCGATGCCGCGGCAGGCTGATGTCGCGGCAGTGCTTTCACACCCTCCCGCGCCGGCAAGCGTATCGGATTCGTCCGGCCTCGGTCAGGTTCGTGCATCACACGCCCGATCGATAGCGCCGCGCATTTGCGAGGGAACTGCATGATCTTCACTCGATTTTCCGCCGTGCTCACGTGCGTGGCTTCTCGCGGGCTGCTGGCACTGGTCCTCGGGTCGACCGCCGTGTCTCCAGCCTCAGCCGATGAGAATGTCGCCATCGAGCCTCGTCGCGTCGACGCCCGCCCAGGCCCGGTGACGCAGGAGGAGAGCGCCGAGCTCACCTTGCGCGAGGCCATGGGTCTGATGCAGAAGCTCAATCCCGAGTTGGCGGCCTCGGCCAGGGAAATCGGCGCGTTGGAAGGGGCGACGCTTCAGGCCGGCTTGTGGCGCAACCCGCAGTTGGGTGTCGAGGTGGAGGATATCGGCGCGACCCAAGGGCGTGGCCTTCAGCGGTTCACCACGATCCGGATCGGCCACGCAGTCGAGCTGGGCGGTAAACGACAGGCCCGGGTGACCGCCGCTTCGCTCGCGCAGGACGTGGCGATGCAGGCCTACGAAGCCAAGCGCTTGGAACTGCTGGCGCGCGTTGCCGACGCTTTCGTCGACGTGCTAGCCGGTCAGGAGCGCACCCGGCTCGCCGCCGACAGCGTTGCGTTGGCGCAAGACGTTGTGACGGCGGTGGCCAGGCGGGTCCAGGCCGGCAAGGCCCCGCCCATCGAGGAGACCAAGGCGAAACTCGCGCTGTCCACCGCGCGCATCGAGCAGGAGCAGGCGCGGCGCGACCTGGCGGCTGGGCGCAAGCGCATGACCTTGCTGTGGGGCAATCCTTCGCCGCGGTTCGACCAGGCACTGGGAAATCTCGCATCGGTCGCCGTCTTGCCGAGCTTCGACAACCTGGCGGAGCGGGTGCGCCGCAGTCCGGTTGCGGCGCGCGACCGCAAGAGCGTGGAGCAGCGCAGTGCCGTGCTGGCGCTCGAACGAACCCGGCGCGTGCCCGACATCACCGTCGTGGCCGGCGTCAGGAACTACTCTCAATCGGGAGAGAACACGCCTCTGGTCGGCGTTTCGATCGCGTTGCCTTTGTTCGACCGCAATCAGGGCAACCTCCTCGAAGCACATCGGCGCCTGGACAAAGCCGAGGACGAGCGCGCCGCCACCGACTTCCGGTTGCAGTCCGAGCTGACGCAGGCCTACGAGGCGCTGCTGGCGGCGACCAACGAAATCGGTGTGCTTCGCGACGAGGTGCTACCCGGTGCAAGCAGCGCCTTCAGCGTGGCGAACCGGGGTTACGAACTGGGCAAGTTCGGATTTCTCGAGGTGCTCGATGCGCAGCGGACGTTGTTCCAGAACAGGGTGCTTTACCTGCGCGCGCTCACCAACTACCGCAAGCTGGTCAACGAGATCGAACGCCTGACGGCAGCCCCGATCGACGACAAATCGGACTGGCCGGTCCGGCTCTCCGGTGACAAACCGTGAAAAATGTCAGCACGAAGCGGAAGTGGATGGCGATCGCAGCCGTGGTGGCCGCCGGCCTGATTCTGGGCGGCTTGATCGTGAGCCGGGACCAATCCGCCACACCCCGGAATGGTGAGAAGGCAGAGAACGACGTCGCAGCGCCGAAGTCGGTGACGGGCGGCGAGTCGGTCAAGGGACCCAATGGCGGAAAGTATTTTGTCACCGACGGTTTCGGGGTCGAAGTCACCACCTACGAAACCGGGGTGTCGCCGCGATTCCGGGTCTATCTGTCCGAGCACGGCAAGCCGCTGCCGCCGTCCGCGGCGCGGGTGACGATCACATTGTCGCGACTGGGGGCGCCGGCACAGGTGTTCGCGTTCATCCCCGAGGCTGGCTATCTGCTCGGCGATCAGGTGGTGGTGGAGCCCCATTCGTTCGCGGTGGCAATCGCCGCCGAACGCGCCGGCAAGAGCTATCGCTGGCACTACAGCCAGGTTGAGGCGCGGGTGGCGATGTCCGATGCCGTGCTGAAAAGCGCGGGTATCGAGATACTGACGGCGGGTCCCGCCACCATCGTTCCGACGCTGAAGCTCCCGGGCGAGATCGCGTTCAACGACGAGCGAACCGTGGCTGTCGTGCCGCGGGTGGCGGGCGTGGTGGTCGCGGTGAATCGCGATCTCGGCGAACGGGTGAAGAAAGGCGATGTCCTGGCGATCATCGAAAGTCAGGCGCTCGCCGACCTGCGAAGCCGGTTCGCGGCGGCCCGTACACGCTTGGCGCTGGCGCGCACCACCTTCGACCGCGAGAAGACGCTGTGGGAAGAGAAGATCTCCGCGCGGCAGGACTATCTCGCGGCCGAGTACGCGCTGAGCGAGGCCGGGATCGCCGCCGATCTTGCCGCCACCAGTCTGCGCGCGCTCGGGGTACCGGCCGACGCGATGGTTCGGGCCGACAAGCCGGCACGCTTCGAAATCCGTGCGCCGATCAGCGGGGTCATCGTCGAGAAGGCGGTGGCGACAGGCGAAGCGCTCGCCGCGGACGCCGATATTTTCACCGTGGCCGACCTGTCCACGGTGTGGGCGCAGATCGTCGTCTACCCGAAGGATCTGGCCGTCGTCCGGGTCGGGCAGCGGGCAACCATCAGGGCCACGGCTTTCGCGGCCGAGGGTGCGGGCACCGTCTCCCACATCGGCGCCCTCGTGGGCGAACAAACCCGCACCGCGCGAGCCCGCGTCACCCTGGCCAACCCCGACGGGGTGTGGCGGCCCGGCATGTTCGTCGAGGTGGTGCTGGTGGCGGCGGAACTGCGGGTGCCGGTTGCGGTTGCCGTCACGGCGATCCAGACGGTGCGCGACTGGTCGGTGGTGTTCGGCCGCTACGGCGACTATTTCGAGGCCCGGCCCCTGCAACTGGGCCGCAGCGACGGCCGGATGGTGGAAGTGCTCGGGGGCCTGGCCGCGGGAGCGAAGTATGGCGCGGGCAAAAGTTTCGCCATCAAGGCTGACCTGGGCAAGGCCGGCGCCACTCACGACCACTGACGACGCGGCCGCCCGAAGGGCCAGTCGAGGCACACGCCAACACCATCGGGGCCGATACGATGTTCGAAAGCATCCTGCGATTCTCCATACATCAGCGCTGGCTCGTCGTGCTGGCGGTGGTGGGCCTGGCCGTCCTGGGTGTCTACAGTTTTCAACGACTGTCGATCGACGCCGTGCCGGATGTCACCAATATCCAGGTGCAGATCAATACGCGGGCGGCGGGCTACTCGCCGGTCGAGGTGGAGCAGCGCGTCACCTTTCCGATCGAGACCGTGATGGCGGGCCTGCCCCGGCTGCAATACACCCGCTCGGTGTCGCGTTACGGACTGTCTCAGGTGACCGTGATCTTCAAGGACGGCACCGACATCTTCTTCGCGCGCCAGTTGGTGAACGAACGGATCCAGGAAGCGAGGGGAAGGCTGCCAACCGGGGTGGTGCCTGCCATGGGGCCCATATCGACCGGCCTGGGCGAAATATTCATGTACACCGTCGACGCCGCGCCGGCAGCGAAGAACGCCGACGGTGCCGCCTATGGACCCACCGACTTGCGCGAGTTGCAGGACTGGATCATCAAGCCGCGGCTGCGCACGGTGCCGGGCATCGCGGACGTCAATTCGATCGGGGGCTTCGTGAAGCAGTTTCACGTGGCGCCTTATCCCGCCAGGTTGATCGCCTACGGCCTGACCTTTCGGGACGTCATCGTGGCGCTGGAGCGCAACAACCTCAACGTCGGTGCCGGCTACATCGAGAACAGCGGCGAGCAGTATCTGATACGGCTGCCGGGACAGGTCGCGAACCTGGACGAGATCGGCGACATCGTGCTCGGCGCCCGGCAGGGCGTGCCGATACGCATCAAGGACGTGGCGGACGTGCTGATCGGCAGGGAGCTGCGCGACGGCGCTGCGACCCAGAACGGCAAGGAAGTGGTGCTCGGCACGGTGTTCATGCTGATCGGCGAGAACAGCCGCACGGTCGCCAGGGCGGCCGCCGAGAAACTGCGGCAGATCAATCTCGCCCTGCCGTCGGGCGTGGTCGCCACCGCGGTCTACGACCGTACCACTCTCGTGGACAAGACCATTCGCACCGTTGCCACCAACCTGATCGAGGGGGCGGCCCTGGTGATCGCCGTACTGTTCCTGTTGCTCGGCAACCTGCGCGCCGCGCTCATCACCGCGCTCATCATTCCGCTGTCCATGCTGTTCACGTTCAGCGGCATGGTGGCGAACCGGGTCAGTGCCAATCTGATGAGTCTGGGCGCGCTCGATTTCGGCATCCTCGTCGATGGCGCCATCGTCATCGTCGAAAACAGCATCCGGCGCCTCGCCCACGAACAGCGGCGGCTCGGTCGGGTGCTGACTCGCACGGAGCGTCTCGCCGTGGTCTTCGACGCCGCCCGGGAGACGCGCCGCGCCCTGCTCTACGGGCAGCTCATCATCATGGTGGTGTACATCCCGGTCTTCGCCCTGTCGGGAGTGGAGGGGAAGATGTTCCATCCCATGGCCTTCACCGTGGTCATCGCCCTGGCCGGCGCGATGATCCTGTCGGTGACGTTCATTCCCGCGGCGATCGGGCTGATTCTCACCGGCAAGGTGGCGGAAAAGGAGAATCGTGTCATGGCCTGGGCCGGGAAGGCGTATCTGCCGGCGTTCGATGCCGCCATGGCCAACAAGGGGCTCACCGTCGCCATCGTCACGACGGCGGTGGCGCTGTCCGCGCTGCTGGCAACGTGCATGGGCAGCGAATTCGTGCCGAGCCTCGACGAAGGCGACATCGCGTTGCACGCATTGCGCATTCCCGGCACCAGTCTGAGCACGGCGATCGACATGCAGAACGTGCTGGAACGGAAGATCAAGACCTTTCCCGAGGTCGACCGGATCTTCGCGAAGATCGGCACCGCGGAGATCGCGACCGATCCGGTACCGCCGAGCGTCGCGGACAACTTCGTGATTCTCGCGCCGCGATCGCAGTGGCGGAAGCAGTACCGCACCAAGGCCGAACTGGTGCGGGGACTGGAGCTGGCGGTCGGCGAGGTGCCGGGCAACAACTACGAGTTCACGCAGCCGATCCAGATGCGGTTCAACGAACTCCTGTCGGGGGTGCGGGCCGACGTCGCGGTCAAGATATTCGGCGACGATATCCAGACGCTGCGGACCCTGGGCGGACAGGTGGAAAAGCTGCTCGCCACCGTTCCCGGTGCCGCCGACGTGAAGGCGGAACCGATCACCGGTCTGCCGATGCTCAACCTGCGGATGGATCGCGCCCGCATGGCACGCTACGGCCTGAACGTGGCCGACGTGCAAGACGTCGTCGCCACCGCGGTCGGTGGCACCAGTGCCGGCACCCTCTATCAAGGCGACCGCCGCTTCGATTTGCAGGTGCGCCTGCCGGAGACCCTGCGCAGCGACATCGAGGCATTGAAGCGGCTGCCGATCCCGCTTCCCGCGCCTTCGGCGGGCCGTGCCACCGAGGGCGCGAACCGGTTGCCCGCCTATGCCATCCTCGACGAAGTGGCAACCATCGAGGTTGTTCAAGGCCCCAACCAGATCAGCCGCGAGAACGGCAAGCGCCGCGTGGTCGTCTCGGCGAACGTGCGCGGCCGTGACATCGGCTCCTTCGTGACCGATGCGCAGGCGCTGATCGCCAGCCAGGTGCCGCTGCCCGCCGGCTACTGGATCGGTTGGGGCGGGCAGTTCGAGCAGCTCATTTCCGCCGCCGAGCGCCTGCGGCTCGTGGTGCCGTTGGCGCTGGGGTTGATCTTCGTGCTGCTCTACTCCATGTTCGGCAACTTTCGCGAGGGGCTGCTGGTGTTCACCGGGGTGCCGTTCGCGCTCACCGGCGGCATCGTCGCGCTCTGGCTGCGCGGCATTCCCCTGTCGATCTCGGCCGGGGTCGGATTCATCGCCTTGTCCGGTGTCGCCGTGCTGAACGGCCTGGTGATGCTGTCGTTCATTCGCGCTCTGCGGGAAGCGGGGAAGCCGCTGGACGAAGCGGTTCGGACCGGATCCCTCACCCGGCTGCGCCCGGTGCTCATGACCGCGCTGGTCGCGGCGCTCGGATTCGTGCCGATGGCGTTGTCGACCGGCACCGGGGCGGAAGTGCAGCGACCGCTCGCGACCGTGGTCATCGGCGGCATCCTGTCGTCCACCGTGTTGACCTTGCTGGTGCTGCCGGTGCTCTACCGGCTGACCTATGGCTGGGGTGGAGACGAACCCGGCGCGACGACGGCGCGAGACAAGATGTCTGCGGAGGCGGACTGATCGGTCCATTCGAACTTCCAGTGGTCCGCGATCATCGCGCTGCAACCGGCGGTCGTGGCGT
>JANMWG010000375.1:0-2381 GCA_031393885.1 Betaproteobacteria bacterium
GCCAGACGGCTCTTGTTGCGCGATGCCGTGTTCCGATGAAAAATGCCTTTGCCGCTGATCGAGTCGATGGTCGACTGGGCGCTCTGGAAAACCGCCTGGGCGGCAGTCTTGTCGCCGGCTTCGATCGCCTTGCGGACTTTCTTCATTGCGGTGCGCATTTCGGACTTGAGTGCCATGTTGCCTTGGCGCCGAGTCTCCGATTGACGTGCGCGCTTGCGTGCCTGAGCCGAATTGGCCATGAGTCCGATCCCTTGGGAATTGCCAAAAAGGGCGCGATAATACGACCCTTCGCAGGGTGACGCAAGGTTCCAGCCGCTGCCCCGTGCCCCAAGATCCCGCCAAGCTGCACCTTCCCGACCACCCACGTTGAACCTTCTCAAGGCGCTGGCGACCGTCAGCAGTATGACTTTCGTGTCCCGAATCCTCGGATTCGTCCGGGATGCCGCCATCGCCCGGGTTTTCGGGGCCGGTGCGGCCACCGACGCTTTCTTCGTGGCGTTCAAGCTCCCCAACCTGTTGCGGCGGGTGTTCGCGGAAGGCGCCTTCTCTCAGGCATTCGTGCCGATCCTGGCCGAATACCGCAACCGCCGGGGCGAAGCCGAGACCCGCGATCTGGTCGATCACGTCACCACCTTGCTGGCCCTGGTGCTGCTCCTGGTCACCGTGCTCGGGGTGCTCGCCGCGCCGGTCATCGTCTACCTCAGTGCGCCGGGCTTCGCCGCGAACCCGGTCAAGTTCCGCACCACCATCGACCTGCTCAGGATCACCTTCCCGTACATTTTCTTCATCTCCCTGACCTCGCTCGCCGGCGGCATTCTCAACACCTGGAGCCGCTTTTCCGTGCCGGCATTCACGCCGACCCTGCTGAACCTGTCGTTCATCCTGTTCGCGCTGGTGCTGGTGCCGTATTTCGACCCGCCGATCCTGGCGCTCGCCTGGGCCGTGCTGTTCGGCGGCCTGCTCCAGTTGGGATTCCAGCTGCCGTTCCTGCGCCGCATCGGCATGCTGCCGCGCCTGCGCCTCGACTGGCGCGACGCCGGGGTCTGGCGGGTGATGCGGCAGATGGGCCCGGCGATCTTCGGCGTGTCGATCGGCCAGATCTCGCTGCTGATCAATACCGTGTTCGCCTCGTTCCTGGTGACCGGCAGCGTCTCGTGGCTCTACTACGCCGATCGCCTGATGGAGTTTCCGACCGGCGTGCTCGGGGTGGCGCTCGGTACCATCCTGCTGCCCAGCCTCGCCCGCAGCCACGCCGACGGCACCACCGACGAGTTTTCGCAATTGCTCGACTGGGGTCTGCGCCTGACGCTGCTGCTGGCGGTGCCCGCGACCGTCGCGCTGGCGGTGCTGTCGGTGCCCCTGGTGGCCACCCTGTTTCATCACGGCGCCTTCGATGCGCACGATGTCGAGATGACGCGGCAGGCGCTGGTTGCCTACAGCGTCGGCCTGCTCGGACTGATCCTGGTCAAGGTGCTCGCGCCGGGCTTCTATGCGCGCCAGAACATCCGCACACCGGTGAAGATCGCGCTCCTGACGCTCGCCGCCACGCAATTGATGAACCTCGCCTTCATCTGGCCGTTTCGCCATGCCGGTCTCGCGCTCTCGATCGGGCTCGGCGCGTGCGTGAACGCGGCACTGCTGTACGCGAAGCTGCGTCAGCATCGCATCTACCTGCCGAACAAAGGCTGGGCGAAGTTCCTGTGGCGCCTCGCTGCCGCGGCCATGGTTCTGGGGGTTTCCCTGTGGCTCATCGCCGGCCCCGATTCCTCCTGGTTGCAAGGCAGCATCATGACCCGAGCGCTGCGCCTCACGGGGCTGGTTGCAGCCGGTGTGGTCATCTACTTCGGGGCGCTATGGGCGCTGGGGTTTCGCGTCGCCGACTTCCAGAAGCGGACCGGCTGAGAGACGCCCCCCCCAGGCTGCGCTACGCCTTCCCCCCGAGGGGGCGCAGCGTCCTCGGGGGACCCTGTGGGCGCTGCCCCTTCGCTTCAGAGCTTCCCTTCGTCGAGCATCGCTTCGCTTCCCCCGAGAGCGCGGGCCTCACTCTCGATGCCTTTCAAAGGCGGCAGGAAGCTGTTCGCAGGAAGATCTGCTGTTTCGCAGAAAGACCTGCTGCTTCGCTGGGGGGCAAGGTGTTCTGCTCCCTTCTCCCCCCGGGAGAAGGGCCGGGGATGAGGGAAACCAGCGCGTTGTTGGCCGGGGTGCAGTGTTGCGGGCCAGTCTTGCGGTTGGTGCGGCCGCGCGCAGGCGTGGTCGCCTAACTCTAACTCCATCGCCCATCCGAAACCGACCAGGTGGCAGTCGTTGCCGACAATTGCCGTTGACATCGCGGGGGGGGGGGTAACATAACAAAACAGAACATTTTACCGGAAAGGTGTCCG
>JANMWG010000433.1:0-1715 GCA_031393885.1 Betaproteobacteria bacterium
ACGCTGGTCGACCCCAACAAGACCGACCTCACCGACGAACTGGCCAAGGCGAAGGCCGCCGGGGCGGATGTGGTGATGCCCTGGTCGGCTGCAACCGGTCTGCTCGCCCGCCTGCTCAACGCCCGCGGCGACATGGGCTGGAAGGTTCCGGTGGTGGGCCATCCCGCGTTGATGGCGCCTGCCATCCGCAAGCTGCTCAACAAGCCGGAGTATTGGGCCGACGCCTATGCCGCCGGCTACGTGAGCATGACCGTGGGGTCCGACGGCAGGCTGCCGGTGGCGACCAAGGCACTGATCGAGCGCATGCGTCCGAAGCTGGGCGGCAACGAAGTCGACTTCATGTTCTGGTGGGTCGCCCTGGGTTACGACACCGTTCGTATCGTCGAGCATGCGGTGAAAAAGGCCGGCGGCACGGATCCCGCAGCAATCCAGAAGGTGCTCGAGACGACGCCTGAACTGCGTGGTGTGTATGCCACGTATGCGTGGACCGCTGAGGATCGCAACGGCTTTCCCGATGTGGGCATCGTCATGAACCTCGCCGACAGCTTCAAGGACGGCACCTACAAGCCTGCCCCCAAGTGAGATCGACGCCCCCCAGGCTTCGCTGCGCTACGCCTTCCCCCCACTGGGGGGCGCGGCGTTCCTCGGGGAACCCTGCGGACGCCGCCCCTTCGCTTGGAGGACGCCCTTCGCCTGTCGCCTTGGCGATGCCGATGGCGTCGCATGTGCCGTCACCCATGGTGACCCGATCCCGATGCTTGGTGTAATCGTCACCGGGCTGGCGATCGGCGCGCTGTACGCCGCCACCGCGCTCGCCTACAACGTCATGTACTCGACGTCGAAGGTGCTGTCGGTGACGACAGGCCATCTGGCGATGCTCGGCGGGGTGTTCGGCGCCTGGTTCGTCACGGCGCTGGGCTGGCCTCCGCTGCTGGCGCTGCCGGCGGCGCTGGTGGTTGGCGCCTTCGCTGGCTGGCTCACCGACGTGATCGCGATCCGCCGCGTGCTCAAGCGCAGCGACGAGCACCTGTGGCTGCTCAGCACGCTGGCGCTCGCCACCATCGTGCAGCAGGGCGTGGGTCTGTGGTGGGGCACCGAACCCAAGCCGTTTCCGCGGCTGCTACCCCAGGATTTCTCGTCCGGCATGGCCGATCAGAAATACTGGCTGCCCATCGTCACCACGGTGCTGATGGCGCTGGCGCTCGAACTGTTCTATCGGCGCACGCTCTACGGCAAGCTGTTCATCGCCATGTCGGAAGACACCTTCGCGGCGCGCGCCCGCGGTATCGAGACCGACCGCCTCCGCGCCGTGTCCTACGCCATTGCCGGGGCGCTCGGGGCACTCGCCGGCTTCGCGGCCGGGCAGCTCACCTTCGCGTTCTTCGCGCTCGGCCTCACGCTCACGCTCAGCGGCTTCATCGCGCTTGCCGTCGGCGGCCTCGGCAGCAACGTCGGGGCATTGGTCGGTGGTGCGGCACTCGGGCTGCTGAACACGGTGTCGGCCAACCTCATCGGTGGCGAATATCAGAACACCGTCTCGGTCGGCGCGCTGTACGCCGCCACCGCGCTCGCCTACACCGTCAGGTACTCGACGTCGAAGGTGCTGTCGGTGACGTCAGGCCATCTGGCGATGCTCGGCGGCGTGTTCGGCGCCTGGTTCGTCACCGCGCTGGGCTGGCCTCCGCTGCTGGCGCTGCCGGCGGCGCTGGTGGTTG
>JANMWG010000473.1:0-1549 GCA_031393885.1 Betaproteobacteria bacterium
TCACGGCGACCGACCTGGTGCTCACGGTGACTGAAATCCTGCGGCGGGAAAAGGTGGTCGGCAAGTTCGTCGAATTCATCGGAGAAGGCACGCGCACGCTGGCGCTGCCCGACCGTGCCACCATCGCCAACATGGCGCCCGAATATGGCGCCACGATGGGCTTCTTTCCGGTGGATGAACGCACCATCGACTACTTCCGTGGCACCGGCCGGACCAAGGACGAGATCGAGGCATTCGAGGCGTATTTCCGGGCGCAGGACATGTTCGGTGTGCCGCTGGCCGGCGAGATCGACTATTCGCAGGTGGTCCGCCTGGACCTCGGCGCTGTCACGCCGAGCTTGTCGGGGCCGAAGCGGCCGCAGGACCGCATCGAGCTGGGCCAGGTGAAGAGCCAGTTCGCATCGCTGTTTTCGAAGTCACCGACCGAGAACGGGTTCAACCAGTCTCCGGATTTGTTGCTGACGCGGCACCTGGTGCGCCATGGCGGCGAGGCGGTCGACCAGAAGGTTCCGGCGAATCCGCCGACGCGGCCGGCGGCGCCTCGCTTCGAATACGAAATGGAAGCCAACAAGCCGACGCTGGCGTCAGCGCAGTTCGAGGCGCCTACACCGGACGTGTCGGTGCAGGACGTGACGATCGGCAACGGCGACGTGCTGATCGCGGCGATCACCAGTTGCACCAATACCTCGAACCCCGGCGTGCTGCTGGCGGCAGGCCTGCTGGCCAAGAAGGCCGTCGAGGCCGGGCTGCGAGTGCAGCCGCACGTCAAGACCTCGCTTGCGCCGGGATCGCGGATGGTGACCGAATACCTGACGCAAGCCGGACTGCTGCCGTACCTGGAGCAACTCGGTTTTTCCCTGGCCGGTTATGGCTGCACCACCTGCATCGGGAACTCCGGCGACCTGACGGCGGAGATCAATGAGGCCATCACCAAGAGCGATCTGGTGTGCGCCGCCGTGCTCTCCGGCAACCGCAACTTCGAGGCGCGCATCCATCCCAACCTGAAAGCCAATTTCCTGGCCAGTCCGCCGCTGGTGGTGGCCTATGCCATCGCCGGCACGGTGCTGCGCGACCTGATGACCGAGCCGGTCGGCAAGGGCAGGAACGGGCAGGACGTGTGGCTGGGCGATATCTGGCCCACCAGCGACGAGATCTACGCGCTGATGAAATACGCGATGAATGGCAAGGCGTTCCGCGACAACTACGGCAAGGTCAAGACCGAACCGGGCGCGCTGTGGGAGAACATCCACGGCGTTTCGGGCGAGACCTACACCTGGCCGAAGAGCACGTACATCGCGGAGCCGCCCTTTTTCAAGGACTTCACCATGAAGCCGCCGGTCCACGCCGAAGCGGTATCGGTGCGCGATGCCCGGGTGATCGCGATGTTCGGCGACTCGATCACCACCGACCACATCTCGCCGGCGGGCTCCATCAAGGAGAGCTCGCCGGCCGGGCAGTGGCTGCTGGCCAACGGCGTTGCCAAGCCGGACTTCAACAGTTATGGCTCCCGCCGCGGCAACCACGAGGTGATGATGCGCGGCACTTTCGC
>JANMWG010000233.1:0-5167 GCA_031393885.1 Betaproteobacteria bacterium
GGGCGCCATCGTGCGGCGTGGCGAGGGTGAGCGCGCCAAGGAGCACAAGGTGGTGGATTTCCGCGCCGCGATGTCCTGGTTGATTGTCCAGGCTGAAAACGCCGTGGGCCGCCAGCGCTACAAGGGCCTGGGCGAGATGAATCCCTTGCAGTTGTGGGAAACGACGATGGACCCGACCGTGCGTCGGCTGCTGAAGGTGCAGATCGACGACGCGATCGAGGCGGACCGGGTGTTCACGATGCTGATGGGGGATGAGGTGGAGCCGCGGCGCAACTTCATCGAGAGCAATGCCTTGCGGGCGGCGAATATTGATGTTTGAATTGTCCGTTCTATTTCAGTCGGTGGAACTGGAAGCCGCTGCCGCCTTCCCATCCGAACTCGGCGGACACGCCCCCTCCTTCTCCGTCCACGACCTGCCGTAGCCGATCAGCGGTCAACGTTGCCGCATGATCGCCTGACTCGATGCCGATGAATCGCCGGCCCGTTTTCATCGCGACAGCCGCAGTCGTGCCGGAGCCAAGATATGGGTCAAGCACCAGATCGCCAGGCTGCGATGCGATTCTCAGGACGCGGGCAATGAGCGGTTCGGGCTTCGGCGTGTCGAACAGCGGTTCACCCGCGAACATCGTGTGCAGATGCTTCTTCGCATGGTCATTCGTGCCGACATCTTGTGCAAGCCACAGTGTCTCCGGGGTCATCCCCTTCCCGCTCGATACCACGAATTTCTTGAGACGAGGAACACCGTCACCGCTCTTGCCGAACCAAACATTGCCGGCGGCGATTTCCCTCGTCATCCGATCCGCGTTGTATGCCCAGCAACGACCGTTCGGCGGATAGTGCTGCCGTCCGTTCGGCGCGTTGACCAGGTAGAACTGGCTGCTCACGGCATGGCCTGCCTGTACGTTTGCCGATATGGACTGCCACCGTCCCCTCGGGTCGTTGTCGGGGTTCGCGTACCGGCCCCGCACATCGTCGGTCAGTGGCAGCCCGTGCCGCGCCTCGCCGAACTTTTTGAAGTTCTTTGCGTAAACAAGCAGGTACTCGTGGTTGTTCGAGAAGACACGCCTGTTCTCGCGCGTTGTCCGCTGCTGCCAGATGACCGTAGTGACGAAGTTTTCGCGCCCGAAGATGCGATCCATCGCCACCTTCAGATAGTGAACTTCCGTGTCGTCGATCGACAGCCACAGGCTGCCGTCATCGCTCAGGAGTTGAGCCACGCGCGCGATGCGGCTTGTCACCTGCGCCAGCCACTCCTCGTGGCAAAGGTCATCGTCGTAGTGGGTGTACCGCTCGCCGTTCCGGTACGGCGGGTCCAGATACGCGCAGCGAACCTTGCCCGCGCAGGACCCGGCGATAAGATGCATGGCGTCCAGGTTGTCGCCTTGGATCAGCATGTTTCCCGAACCTGCTTCGCCGTAGCTCAACCCCTTCACGGGTACAAGCATGCGACCGCCTCTCCGGCCAGCGCCCCCAGACTGGCTTGCCTCAATATCACCAGATAGACCTGGTTCGTACATATGTTGTCCTCTTCTCTGTCGCAACTGCCCAGCCTTAACAGGACCGGCCCCGGCGTGGCCGTCAGCGCGACGCCCCGGCTCAAGCTCGATTTTGGATCAGCATCGGTCGCCAAGGCCCCTTCCGAGAGCGAAATTCCCGCCCGCGACGCCACGTTCAGGCCGATCCACTACCTCGGCAGCAAGCTGCGCGTCGTGGACGAGGTCGTCGCCGCCATCGACGAGGTCGATCCTGCCAAGGGCGCCGTCCTTGATCTCTTCGCCGGCTCAGGAACCGTGGCCAGGGCTCTTTCCGGCGGACGCAGGGTTTATGCCAGTGACATCCAGGAATATTCGCGTGCCATCAGCAGCGCCCTGCTTGCGCCCGACCTGCCCGACCTTGGCCTTGTGGAAGCCTTCCGCACCCGGCTGGCTGATCATCATGCCTTCCAGCGCGAACTTGCGAACGCGATAGCCCCCGCCGTCGAGCATGAGGAAGCGGCCATTCAGGCCGCGCTTCGCGGCGACCCGGAGCCAATCTGCGACCTGCTTGATCATGGCTCGTTCCTTGCCCTTGAGCTTGCAGCGCCCACGCCCGGCGCAAGTGCGATCCTCAAACCGCTGCGCGAGTCTTTGCGTCGGCTGAAGAAGCTCGGGCTTGCCGGATCGCCGGACGCCACCGCGCTGCGTTACTTTGGCGGCGCCTATTTCTCATACACGCAGGCTGCGGAGCTTGACGTTCTCTCTCGCGTTATCGACAGCTTTGGCCCCAGGCGCCGCGACACGCTGCTCGCCGCACTACTCAGCACGGCAAGCGATGTCGTCAACACGGTCGGCAAGCAGTTCGCACAGCCCATTCGACCGCGAAGCAAGGACGGTCGCCCGAAGCATCATTTGATCGCCAAGATCACACGTGACCGGGCCGTTGCACCAAGCACCGTATACCTCAAATGGCTTGGCCGCTACGCGGCCCTCTCGTCTTGCGACATGGGCCACGCGGCGATCCGCGCCGACTACGTCGATGCCCTCAGACGTTTGAAGGGCGACGTAGCGGTCGTCTACGCCGATCCGCCGTACACGCGGGATCACTACAGCCGCTTCTATCATGTGCTGGAGACTCTGGCGCTCCGAGACAACCCAAGCATCGCCGCGAACCCCGGCGCGATCCAGGGAGAGTTGAGCCGCGGCCTCTACCGGGAAGACAGGCATCAGTCGCCGTTCTGCATCAAGAGCCAGGTGCAGGCAGCGTTCAGCGCGATGTTTGCCGGCGCCACCTCCGCTGGCGCAAGCCTTGTTCTTTCCTACTCTCCCTTCGACCGGGACAGCAACGCCCGACCCCGGCTGATGTCGATTACCGGCATCGCCGAGTTGGCGGAGCAGTTCTACCGCGAGGTCGAAGTACGCACGATTGACGGCGTCTCGCACAGCAAGCTGAACCACACGCGGCTCAACTACGAAATACCGCCCGACGCCGAGGTGATGTTTCTGTGCAAGGGCATCAGGCTTTAGATGCTCAATGGCCGCCAGAGCGGTGAGGCTGGCCAGACAGCTCGCACCCGCTCCGCAGGAAGTACTACACGCCGCATTTGCCGCCCTGCATTCGGCACCTCGGCTTGCAAAAGGGCAGTCAGTTGCGAATGCACCGGGTCGCCAGGAAGCACGAGCATGTACGTAAAGGTGCGCGTCGCAATCCGTACGAAAATGCCGATCGGTCGGCCCTCTGCCGGATAGTCGATGCCGGCAGCCGCATCGAGTTCAAATCGGTAGTTGCGGCTTGCAACCACCACTGCTGGCCGCCGCTCCTGCTCGCCCACCGTACCGTCAGCAAGCACATGGAACAAATACGCGGTACGAGCCGCCGTTGTTGACGCGCCGAAGAAGTTGATGAACGTTTCCTGGCTGAAGTTCGCCTGCTTCCAACGGTTGCCGGACTGCGGAATCTCAGCGACCAGGACTTCGGTAGTCGGCGCAACTGTCGGAAGCGCATCGACATCAGCAGCCGCTTCGGCTTGCGCCTCCGCCGGCAACGGCTCTGCTGGCAATGGCTCTCCCGACCTCGGCAGGCGCGGGCCAGGTGGTCGTGCCCGCTCCAAGCGCCGCCGCTCGCCGTTCCGTTCCAAACGGGCAATCACCATCGGGTCGTCTGTCGTGAACAGGCTCGCAGCGCTACGGGCTTTGAACGCGTCCCACTGCGCAGACAACGCCCGGACCTCGCGGGTGTTCAATGTCGAGACAGTGAATGCCTCGACGTTCCACCGAAGCCCGCCGGCAGTCAGGTTTCCTGATCCCGTGACGAGCACGCCCCCGCCCGGCTTCTCGAACCACGCAAACTTCGGATGGAAGATGGATCGAGGATGCGTCGGGATGTGCACGTTGGTTGCCAGCGACGGCAAGCCCGCCTGGACATCCTCAAGCGCCGCTACCGCCGCCAGGTCCGTAATCGCATCGACTCCGACCACGAGGTCAAACGTGCCCGCTTCCGCGAAGTCGGCGAATTCTCGGTCTCGCAGGAAGAGTTGAACGCCGCCCGTTGAGAGGAACGCGAACGCCCCCGCACCTCTGGTCGCTCCTTCGCATGCCTCCAGCAATGTGTCAATCAGGTATTCGCTGGCCGGATCAGTTGGGTCCTGAATGCGAAGTGTCATTTGCGTTCCCAGGGGCTCTTGTTGCCGCTCGCGCGCGAGCCTTACGCAATGATCGCATCAACGATGGGCGGTCGGCCTCCCCTTTGACAGGCGCAGCGCTGCGGTTCGCAGCCGCACAGTCGCTCAAGTCGGGTGCGTTGCAAGCGCTCACGCTTGCTGGCGGCCGGGTTGTTCTCTATCTTGAAGTTCAGGTCGATGGCCTACGCCGTGGCGCGGTACAGATCACGCCAACGTTGCAGGGCACCGTCGAACTCGTGGTACGCCCCGCTGGAAACCGCCTCGGCCCACTGATCCGTTTACCAGGGGGCGTTCTTTGGTGTCAGCTCGGTGGCTAACATTCCCAGGACCTTCAGGCCACGTTGATGCGCCCGCTACTTTGCTTCCGGCTTGTCCAGCGCCGTGGTCATCTCTTCGGTCACCGGCACGCCCAGCCAAACCCATGACAGGCCCACAATCCCCCACCCCTAGGGAGATTGCCATGCAAAGCCGTCTTGCGCGTAGCGATGTGCCGGTCGAGCAGACCTGGAACCTGGATGACCTGTTTGCGTCCCCCTCGCTGTGGGAGGCCGAGGTCCACGCGCTGGCGGCCGCCTGTGACAACCTGCAGCCCTACCGGGGGCGGCTGGGCGATGGCGCAGCCACGCTGCAGGCTTGCCTGGACGCGATGGAGCGGCTGCAGCAGCGCCTGAGCCGGGCCTTTATGTTTGCCCACCTGCGCAATGCCCAGGACGGCACCGACCCGCAGCACCAGGCCGCGCTGGCCCGCGTGCATGCGCTGGCCTCGCGGGTGGAGGCCAGCATCGCCTTCGTCGACGCCGAGATCCTGGCCCTGCCCGCCGGCACGGTGGAAGGCTTCCTTTTGCAGCCGGGCGGCCTGGCCGGGCACAGCGTCTACCTGCAGGATTTGCTGGACACCCGGCCGCACCGCCTGGGCGCCGACACCGAGCAGGTGCTGGCCGCGCTGGGCGAGGTGCTGGACGCGCCCTGGCTGGTCTACCAGCGCTCCAAGGCCAGCGACCTGCAGTTCCC
>JANMWG010000234.1:0-11263 GCA_031393885.1 Betaproteobacteria bacterium
GGATTGTGGCGCGAGCCGTCTTTCGCGTTGATCGATTCGAGTTCCTGCAACAGATCTTTCTGGCGCGCGGTCAGATTGACCGGTGTCTCGACCACGACATGGCACATGAGATCGCCATAGGCGTTCGAGCGCACGCCCTTGATACCCTTGCCCCGCAGCCGAAAAATCTTGCCTGACTGGGTTTCCGCGGGAATCCGGATCTTGGCAGCGCCATCGAGGGTGGGGATCTCGATCTCCCCGCCGAGGGCGGCGATGGTGAAGCTGATCGGCATCTCGCAGTGAAGATCGTTCTGGTCGCGCGTAAAGACCTGATGCTCGCGGATGTGGATCACGACATACAGGTCGCCGGTGGGTCCGCCGTTGACCCCGGCTTCGCCCTCGCCCGACAGGCGGATGCGATCACCTTCGTCGACCCCCGCCGGAATCTTGACCGACAGCGTCTTGTGCTTCTTGATGCGGCCGGCACCCCGGCAGGCGGTGCAGGGTTCCTCGATCACCTTGCCACCACCGTGGCAGGTGGGGCAGGTCTGCTGGATCGAGAAAAATCCCTGCTGCATCCGCACCTGGCCGTTGCCGTTGCAGGTGGAGCAGGTCTTGGCTTGCGTGCCCGGCTTCGCGCCCGAACCATGGCAGGTGTCGCACTGCTCCATCGTCGGGATGCGGATGCGGGTCTCGGTGCCGCGCGCCGCCTCTTCCAGCGAGATCTCGAGGTTGTATCGCAGGTCGGCGCCACGATAGACGCTCGATCGCTGCCGCCCGCCACCATTGCCGCCGAAGATCTCACCGAAGATGTCGCCGAATGCGTCGGCGAATCCGCCGAAGCCGGCGCCCGCTGCGGAAGGATCGAGACCGGCATGCCCGTGCGCGTCGTAGGCTGCCCGCTTCTGGGCTTCGGAGAGAACTTCGTAGGCCTCCTTGGCCTCCTTGAATTTTTCCTCTGTGTCCTTGCTGTCGGGATTGCGGTCCGGGTGGAACTTCATCGCGAGCTTGCGATAAGACTTCTTGATCTCGTCGTCCGTGGCGTCCCGATTCACGCCCAGGATTTCGTAATAGTCGCGCTTTGCCATGAATTCCGCTGCCAGGGGAGAGAGTGAGTAACAGGAACGCCAAACGGATGAGGGGCGAAGCGCATCGCTTCACCCCTCACCGCGCGCACCTATGTGGCTGCTACTTGCGGTCTTTCACTTCCTCGAATTCGGCGTCGACGACATCGCCTTCTTCCTCCTTGCGCGCACCGGTCGCCGCCGCCGCGGGCTCTCCACCAGCGGGCTGCTGCTGCGCGTACATCTGTTCAGCGAGCTTGTGCGAGGCTTCGCTCAGTGCCGCCATGCGGGCCTCGATCGCCGCCTTGTCGCCGTCCTTGAGTGCGGTTTCGGCATCGGCCAGGGCGGTCTCGATGCGGGCCTTCTCGTCGGCAGCGAGCTTGTCGCCGTGCTCGGCCACCGATTTGCGCACCTGATGCACCAGCCCGTCCAACTGGTTGCGGGCCTCGACCAGCTCACGCGCCCGGTGGTCGTCCTCGGCGTTCACTTCCGCATCCTTGACCATCTTCTGGATCTCGGCCTCGGACAGGCCGGAGCTGGCCTTGATGACGATCTTGTTTTCCTTGCCGCTAGCCTTGTCGCGTGCCGATACGTGCAGGATTCCGTTCGCATCGATATCGAACGTCACCTCGATCTGCGGCATGCCACGCGCCGCGGGCGGAATGCCTTCGAGGTTGAACTCGCCCAGCGACTTGTTGCCCGCCGTCATCTCACGCTCGCCCTGCAACACCTTGATGGTGACCGCGGGCTGGTTGTCGTCCGCCGTCGAGAACACCTGGTTGGCCTTGGTCGGGATGGTCGTGTTCTTCTGGATGAGCTTGGTCATGACACCGCCGAGCGTCTCGATGCCCAGCGATAGCGGCGTCACGTCGAGCAGCAGCACGTCCTTGACATCGCCCTTCAGCACGCCGCCCTGGATCGCCGCGCCGACAGCGACCGCTTCGTCGGGATTGACGTCTTTGCGCGGTTCCTTGCCGAAGAATTCCTTGACCTTGTCCTGCACCTTGGGCATCCGGGTCATGCCGCCGACCATGATGACGTCGTCGATGTCGGCAACGCTCACGCCTGCGTCCTTGATCGCCACCCGGCACGGCTTGATCGAGTTCTCGATCAGGTCCTCGACCAGGCTCTCGAGTTTCGCGCGTGAAATCTTCATCGCGAGGTGCTTCGGGCCGCTCGCGTCAGCCGTGATGTAGGGCAGGTTGATCTCGGTCTGCTGCGTCGAGGAAAGTTCGATCTTGGCTTTTTCGGCCGATTCCTTGAGGCGTTGCAGGGCCAGCACGTCCTTGGACAGGTCGACCCCGGATTCCTTGCGGAACTCGCCGATGATGTATTCGATGAGGCGATGGTCGAAGTCCTCGCCACCGAGGAAGGTGTCACCGTTGGTGGCGAGCACCTCGAACTGCTTTTCGCCATCGACATCGGCGATCTCGATGATCGAGATGTCGAAGGTGCCGCCCCCCAGGTCGTAGACGGCGATCTTGCGATCCTTGGTGGTCGCCTTGTCCATGCCGAACGCCAGCGCGGCGGCGGTGGGCTCGTTGATGATGCGCTTGACCTCGAGACCGGCGATCCGGCCGGCGTCCTTGGTTGCCTGTCGCTGCGAGTCGTTGAAATAGGCCGGCACCGTGATGACCGCCTCGGTCACCGGCTCGCCGAGATAATCCTCGGCGGTTTTTTTCATCTTCATCAGCACTTGCGCAGAGATTTCCGGCGGCGCGATCTTGCGATCACGCACACCGACCCAGGCGTCGCCGTTGTTGTTCTCGACGATGCTGTAAGGCATCAGCTTGAGGGCTTTCTGCACCTCGCCTTCGCCGAAGCGACGTCCGATCAGACGCTTGACGGCATACAGGGTATTGCGGGGGTTGGTGACAGCCTGCCGCTTGGCCGGTGCTCCGACCAGGATCTCGCCTTCCTCGGTATAGGCCACGATCGAGGGTGTGGTGCGGGTGCCCTCGGCGTTCTCGATGACCTTTGCCTTGCCGTTTTCCATGATCGCGACGCACGAGTTCGTGGTCCCGAGGTCGATGCCGATGATCTTTGCCATGCTGACGGCTCCTAGAGTGCTGTGGTTGACATGCTGCCGATGCTGCGAAGATGGGGGCCCGCGGGTTTGCTTCAACCGTCCCTGGGTTTGGAGACCGTGACCAGCGCCGGCCGCAGGACCCGGTCGTGCAGCAGATAGCCCTTCTGGAACACCATGACCACGGTGTTCGGGGCGGTATCCGCATCGACCAGGTTCATCGCCTGGTGGCGGTGGGGGTCGAATTTCTCGCCCACCGGATCGATCGGGCGCACGGCAAACTTCTCGAACACGCCCGACAACTGGCGCAGCGTGATCTCGACGCCGCTGCGCATGGTTTCGAGGGTGGCGTTCTGCACGGCGAGCGCGGCTTCGAGACTGTCGCGAACGGCCAGCAGTTCGGTCGAGAAGCCTTCCACGGCGAACTTGTGCGCCTTGGCGACATCTTCTTGGGCGCGGCGGCGGACATTCTCGTTTTCGGCCTTGGCGCGCAGCCATGCATCCTGCATCTCGCTCAGCTTGCGCTCCAGCTCCACCATGTCATCGGGCGCGACCGTGACATCCTCGGTCGTTGCCTGAGGCGCGTCGTTTTCGGTAGATGCGGCGTTGTCCTGCGAATCCTGCATGAATTACCTCAAAGGTCGGGGAACTAATGAACCTTCGGGATTTTGGGTTGCCCCGGCGCCTTTCAAGCCCCGGATCGCAAAAAACTCATCTCACGGCACCGAGTGCCGACGCCCGCTCCCGGGTGGCGGCACCGGTCAGGTCTGCTGCCGCCGGGTCCCAGGCGTTGCTCGCCCAGCCGTGCAGGTGGCCCGACACGATCTGGCACAGTGCCTTGATCCAGTCGTCGCGTTCGTTGAGGCAGGGAATGTACTCGAAGGCGCGGCCGCCTGCGTGAAGGAAGGCCGCGCGGTTTTCGACCGCTATTTCCTCCAGGGTCTCGAGGCAGTCGGACACGAAGCCGGGGCAGATGACGTCGACCCTTGCGACGCCCTGGCGTGCGAGGGTCTCCAGGGTTTCCTGGGTATAGGGTTTGAGCCACTCGGCCTTGCCGAACCGCGACTGGAAGGTGAGGACCCAGCGGTCGGGTGGGAGGCCAAGTGCCTCGGCAAGCAGCCGTCCGGTCTTGTGGCATTCACAGTGATACGGATCGCCCTGGTCGAGCTGGAACCGGGGAATACCGTGAAAGCTCATCATGAGCTTGTCGCCGCGCCCGTTGACCGACCAGAAGTCGCGCACGCTTTGCGCCAGTGCCGCCACGTAGCGCGGATGGTCGTGAAAATGTTTCACGAAGCGCAGTTCGGGCACGTTGCGCGTCTGCGCCATGGCCGCGAACACGGCGTCGTAGGTGCTGCCGGTGGTGCTGCTGGCCGCCTGGGGATAGAGCGGCACCACCAGCACACGGTCGCACCCTTCCGCGCGCAGGCGCGCCAGCACCGAGGCGACCGACGGAGTGCCATATCGCATGGCGAAGTCGACGACGAACGGTGACTTCACCACCAGCCCGAGGTACCCGTCCAGCAGTCGTGCCTGCCGGGCGGTGTGGACCTTGAGCGGCGAACCCTCGGGGGTCCATACGGTGGCGTACTTGGCCGCGGATTTCTTCGGCCGGCTGTTGAGGATGATCCCGTTGAGGATGAGCCACCAGATGGGCCGCGGGATCTCGACGACCCGGCGATCCCAGAGGAACTCCTTCAGGTAGCGCTTGAGCGCAGGGGCGTCGGGTGCGTCGGGGGTGCCCAGGTTGACCAGCAGGATTCCGGTTCTGGTCGGGGTTCCGTGGATGAACGCCGGCTCGGCGGTGTACGGCATGGTCGGATCGGGAGGTGGGGGCGGGCGGGTTGGGGAGGGTGGCCAAGCGCCCGCCGTGGCGGGCGAGTCTCGTGTCGGGGCGCCGACGTCAGGGGCGATTCGAGGAGTCGCTGTGCGACAGGGCGCTCGACAGCAGCTTGGCGGTGATGTCGACGATCGGGATGATGCGTTCGTAGGCCATCCGGGTCGGGCCGATCACGCCGACCGTTCCCACCACCTGTCCATCGACTTCGTAAGGCGCCGTCACGACGCTGCATTCGTCGAGGGGTACCAGGCCGGAATGGCCGCCGATGAAAATCTGGACCCCCTGGGCGCGACTCGACATCTCGAGCAGCTGGAGAAAGCCGGTGCGCTGATCGAACAGGGCGAACAGCTTGCGCAGGCTCTCCATGTTCGACGACAGGTCTTCGACGTTGAGCAGGTTGCGTTCTCCGGAGATCACCATGGCGTCGCTGCTTTCGAGCATGGCCTCGGATCCGGCATCCAGGGCCCGGGTCATCAGATGCGTCACGTCCTCGCGCAGTTGCCGCAGTTCTTCGCGCAAGTTGCGCCGGATATCGTCGAAGTCGCGCCCGGCGTAATTCTGGTTGAGATAGTTGGCGGCTTCGGTGAGCTGCGACGGTGAGTAGGGCCGGTCGGTGAGCAGGATACGATTCTGCACGTCGCCGTCCGGCGTCACGATGATCAGCAGCAGACGATTGTCCGACAGTCGCAGGAACTCGATGTGACGGAACGCCGGGCTGCGTCGCCTGTGGGTCATGACCACGCCGGCGAAGCTGGTGAGATCCGACAGCAGGTGCGAGGCCGAGGAGACCACCCGTTGGCGGTTGTCCGGCTGCAACTGGTCTTCGAGCTGGTCGATCTCGCCTTGCGCCAGTGGCTTGACGGTCAGCAGGGTGTCGACAAAAAAGCGGTAACCACGCGGTGTGGGAATTCGGCCGGCCGAGGTATGAGGGCTGGCGATGTACCCCATTTCCTCGAGATCGGCCATCACGTTGCGGATGCTCGCCGGGGACAGGTCGAGCCCGGAGTATTTCGACAGCGCCCGCGAGCCGACCGGTTGCCCGTCGCTGATGTAGTGCTCCACCAGCGTCTTCAGCAGGATCCGCGCGCGTTCGTTGAGCATGGCTCGATTATAGGGGTATGCGGCACGTTGCTGCGATGCGGCAGTGGCGCTCGCGCTTTTCGTGTGCCTGCCGGCCAACACCGGCTTCGCTTGTCATCGGTTCGACCGAACCTCGATAATCGCCCGGATGGATACCGCCTTTCGTCATGTAGCCCTGATCGGGAAGTACAAAAGCCCCGAGATCGCCCAGCCGCTGTTGCAACTGGCGGAATTCCTCGAACACCGGGGTGTCGAGGTATCTGTCGACCCGCTCACGGCCGTGCATGTGAGCGACCATCGGCGGCCGGTGCTGACGCTGGAACAGATCGGTCGCAGCGCCGACCTCGCCATCATCATCGGCGGCGACGGCACCATGCTCAACATCGCCCGTACCCTGGCGCCGTTCGACGTCGCGCTGGCGGGTGTCAATGTCGGCCGCCTCGGTTTTCTCACCGACGTATCGATCGACACCATGTTCGCCACGGTCGGCGCGATGCTCGAAGGCCGATTCATCGTCGAACAACGGATGCTGATCGCCTCGGACGTGATGCGCGGCGATCTGCGGCTGGACGATGTGGTTGCCTTCAACGATGTCGCGGTCAGCAAGGGCGCCGGGGGCGGACTGATCGACCTGGAGGTGCGGGTGAACGGCCAGATGCTCTACCGCTTGCGTGCCGATGGCCTGCTGGTGGCGACGCCGACCGGTTCCACGGCGTACGCGCTGTCGGCAGGGGGGCCGATACTGCACCCTTCGCTGTCGGTGCTCACCCTGGTGCCGGTGTGTCCGCAGACGCTCGCCAATCGGCCGATCGTTCTGCCCGGTGACGTGACACTGGAGATCGTGGTGCACCGGGCGGCGGACGCCCGGGTGCATTTCGACAGCCATTCGCATTGCGACCTGAAGGAGGGCGACCGGGTCGTGGTCCGGCGCTGTCGGCATGTGGTGCGGCTGCTGCATCCGGCCAAGCACGACTACTACCACATGCTCAGGGAAAAGCTGCACTGGAGCGAGTCGCCGGGTCGCTGACCCCGACTCCCCCGGCCCGGCCACGCACAATGCTGACCGCTCTTGGCATCCGCGATTTCGTGATCGTCGACCGCCTGCGCCTGGAGTTGTCGCGCGGGTTCGGGGTGCTGACCGGCGAAACCGGCGCCGGCAAGTCGATCCTGATCGATGCGCTGCTGGTTGCCATCGGCGGCCGGGCCGAGGCCGCCATGGTGCGCGAGGGCTGCGAGCGGGCCGAAGTCACCGCCGAATTCGACATTGCCGGCGTCGAACCGGTCACGCGCTATCTCGCGGCGCAGGACCTGGCCGGCGATGACGGCGAGTGCATCCTGCGGCGCGTGATCGACGCCACGGGCCGGTCGCGGGCCTATCTCAACGGGCGCCCTTGCACGGCCGCGCAGTTGCGCGAGGCCGGCGAATTTCTGGTGGAAATCCACGGACAGCACGAACATCAGTCGCTCATGCGACCCGCCGGCCAGCGCGCCATTGTCGATATCCAGGCCGGTGCCGGCGCCGTTGCCACCGACGTCGCAAGGTGTCACGGCGCGTGGCGTGCGGCCGCGGATGCTTGCGCCCGCGCCGAGGCGGGCGCGCAGGCGGCGATGGGTGAGCGCGACCAGCTAGCCTGGCAGATCGGCGAGATCGAGCGGCTCGGATTCGATCCGGCGCAGTGGGCCGATACCCAGGCCGATCACGGGCGGCTTGCCCACGCCGCCGCCCTCATCGAGGGCACCGAGGCGAGCCTCGAGCGGTTGTCGGAAGGCGATGGTGCGGCGCTGCCTGCGGCTGCGGCGGTCATCGCGCGCCTGCGGTCGATGGTGGAACATGACACCCGGATCGGTCCCGTGCTCGACGGGCTGGAATCGGCTCGCATCCTGTTGCAGGAGGCTGTGTATGCGCTCAGGCACTACCGGCAGGGCCTGGACGTCGATCCCGCCAGATTGCGCGACGTCGAGGCCCGCATCGACGCCGTGGTCGGTGCCGCCCGCAAATACCGCGTGGCGCCGGCAGACTTGTCCGCCTGCCTGACCGGATTAAAGGAGCGGCTGCGGTCCCTGGCCGCGGCGTTCGACCCCCAGGCGCTGGCGACCGCCGAAGCGGCGGCGAGAGCCGCGTGGTCGGACGTTGCCGGGCAGCTCTCGGTCGCGCGGGCGACCACCGCCCGGGACCTGTCGATGCGCGTGACCGAGGCGATGCAGACCCTGGCGATGCCGGGTGGGCGATTCGAAGTCGCGCTGACGCCGCTCGCGGAGCCGTCGGCCGTTGGCCGGGAACAGGTCGAGTTCCTGGTCGGCGGGCATGCCGGCGCCAGCCTGAGGCCGGTGGCCCGGGTTGCTTCCGGTGGTGAACTGTCGCGTTTGTCGCTGGCTCTGCAAACGGCGACGGCACGCGACGCCGGTGCGCCGACACTGGTCTTCGATGAAGTCGATGCGGGCATCGGCGGCGGTGTCGCCGAGGTCGTCGGACGCCTGCTGGCGGCGCTGGGCGTCGGGCGACAGGTGCTGTGCATCACCCATCTGCCCCAGGTTGCCGCGGTCGCTTCGCAGCACTGGCGGGTTTCGAAACGGGAAGCAGCCGATATCACGGTATCGAGTGTGGAACGCCTGACCGCGCCGCAGCGCGTCGACGAGATCGCTCGCATGCTCGGGGGCGTGACGATCACCGATACCACGCGGCGGCATGCCGCCGAGATGCTCGGTCAGCAACTGCCTGCATGATCTCGAATCAGCGCAGAGAACGGCGCGCCGGCCAGGCTACTTCCGGTTCGGGCACTCGGTCCGGGTGCAATGCACATACAGTTGCAAGGAATGCTCGTGGATGACGAATCCGCGAGCCTTGGCAACCTCGAGCTGACGCTTCTCGATCAGGTCGTCGAAGAATTCCTCGACCTGACCGCATTGCAGACAGACGAAGTGATCGTGATGACCACCTTCGTTCAGCTCGAACACCGCCTTGCCGCTCTCGAAGTGATGGCGGATCAGCAATCCGGCCTGCTCGAACTGCGTCAGCACCCGGTAGATGGTGGCGAGGCCGATATCCATGCCTTCCCCGATCAACAGCTTGTAGACGTCTTCGGCCGTGAGGTGCCGCTCGGCGCTGTTTTCGAAGAGATTGAGAATCTTCAGGCGCGGGAGCGTCGCCTTCAGACCCATGGTCTTCAGGTCGTTCGGAGTGCGATTGGACATGGGCGAGTCCGGGCCGGGCGCGAAAAGTCGTCGGGTATCATAGAGTCTTTTGCGGTACCTGAGAATGATGAATGGTGGTGGCGCGCTGCGGCGTTGGGTGGGAATGACAGCACTGGCACTGCTGCTGGCTGTGCAGGGCGCATGCGGCCTCGGGCCGTACCAGCTCGATGTCCAGCAAGGCAATGTCGTCACCCAGGAAATGCTGTTCAAGCTGCGCCTCGACATGACGCGTTCCCAGGTCAAGTTCGTCCTCGGGACTCCTCTGGTGGCATCGGTGTTCCGGCCTGAGCGATGGGATTACTACTACCGTTCGACCAAGGGCGGCAGGGCAGGGGACCGGCGTCTCATCACCCTGATCTTCGAGGAAGACAAGCTGAAGCGGATGCTGGGCGACGTGCCCGAAGCGCCCGGCCTGAAGACCGAACCGAGCACCGCTGTGTCGGACCCGATGCCGAAGTGAGCCCGGTTTGAGCACTCGAATCGTGGTTGCCGGGAGCGCCGGTCGCATGGGCCGCGCATTGATGGAGGCCATCGCGCAGGGCCCGGACCTGAAACTGCACGCCGCTCTCGAACAACCCGACAGCCCTTTCATCGGGCGCGACGCGGGTGAACTGATCGGCGCGCCGAATGGCGTCGAGGTGGGTGCGGATCTGGTGGCTGCCCTGGCGGGTGCCGATGTGCTGATCGATTTCACCCGTCCCGAGGGCACTATCAGCCACGCCCGGGCTTGCCGGGCCAGTGGCGTCAATCTCGTCATCGGCACCACGGGGTTCGATGCCGCTCAGAAGGAGCTTCTCGTGGCCGCGGCGGCCGACATTGCCATTGTGATGGCACCTAACATGAGCGTCGGCGTCACGGTGACGCTCGAGTTGCTGGATCTTGCCGCCCGCATTCTCGGCGACGGCTACGATGTCGAGATCGTAGAGGCGCACCACCGGCACAAGGTGGATGCGCCTTCCGGCACGGCTTTGCGCATGGGCGAAGTGGTTGCCGCGGCGCTCGGCCGCGACCTCGCGGCCGACGCCGTGTTCTGTCGCGAGGGCGTGACCGGCGAGCGCCGGCAAGGGAGCATCGGCTTTGCCACCATACGCGGCGGCGATATCGTCGGCGACCACACGGTGATCTTCGCCGGCAGCGGCGAGCGGGTGGAGATCACGCACCGCGCGGCGAGCCGCGCGACCTTCGCGACCGGTGCGATACGGGCGGTCCGTTACCTCGCGGGACGCCGCACCGGTATGCACGATATGCGGGACGTGTTGGGCTTGCGCTGAGGTGACGTCCACCCCCAGGCTCTCGCTGCGCTGCGCCTTCCCCCAAGGGGGCGCAGCGTCCTCGGGGAACCCTGTGGGCGCTGCCCCTTCGCTGGAGAGCGTCCCTTCGTTAGCGGTCTGTCGCGTCGGTGCTGGCGCCGGCTGGAGGCCGCGTACGCCGACAACGTCTACACACCCGGATTGAAGACCACGCCTCCGGGGCGTACAATCGAAGGTTGAAACCGAGCGGGAGGGCGCGCAAGCGCCCTCCCGCTCGGCATATATCAAGCGTCGCAACGACGCATCAGCCGCAGGAGTCAGATTCGTGCCCGATCGTCAGTCCGCCGTCCTCGCGCTTGCAGACGGGACGATTTTTCGCGGCGTATCGATCGGCGCCGAGGGTTCCACCACCGGTGAGGTGGTGTTCAACACCGCGATGACCGGCTACCAGGAAATTCTCACCGACCCCTCGTATTGCCGGCAGATCGTCACGCTGACCTATCCGCACATCGGCAATACCGGCGCCAATCCCCAGGACATCGAGGGTGCCCGCATTCACGCCGCCGGCCTCGTGATCCGCGACCTTCCGCTGCGTGCCAGCAACTGGCGCATGACCCGCGATCTCGCCACCTACCTGCGCGACGAAGGCATCGTTGCCATCGCCGGCATCGATACCCGCATGCTCACGCGCATCCTGCGCGAACGTGGTGCCCAGGGTGGTTGCATCATCGCCGGCAGCGTCGACGAGGCATCGGCGATAGACCAGGCGAAAGCTTTTCCCGGACTCGTCGGCATGGACCTGGCCCAGACCGTATCGTGCAACGAGGTTTTC
>JANMWG010000020.1:0-10452 GCA_031393885.1 Betaproteobacteria bacterium
CCGCATTGCCAGCATTTTGAGAGCCAGCAGTGGATCGAGCGGCAAACGCAGCGGCGGGTGCCGGGCCGCTATTTCCTGATCACCTTCACCTTGCCCTCTGAACTGCGCCCGCTGGCCTGGCAGCATCAGCGCCTGCTCTACCCAATCCTGTCGCGACTTGGAATTTAAATGCCGCCGGAAAGCCGACGATTGAAGCGAGCAATGCCGACCAATTGCCGTCATCAGCGACAGTCCGCTTTCCCGACACCTGTTCCTCCAGGAGCCTGTCGAGCTTTGAGGAAGGCCAGCCGTAAGCCCAACAGGCTCCGGGTGCAGTCACCCCAGCGCTGGAAGCGCCACCGTCGGGTCGCCGAGGATCACGCAGGCCTGGCGGTCCAGGGCGCCGAGTTGCGTGCGCAGGGCAGCGGCGCGGGCGCGCACGCGCATCGCCGGGTCGAGGGAGGTCGATGCCTTCGTGGCCTGCTGGAACTGCGCGAAGAGTTGCCCCACTTGGTCGAACACCGGCTTGAAAGCCATGCCCACCGGGTCAGGACGGGCGCGGTGCATGCCGTCGTAGAGGGCAGTGCGCAGCGCGTGGGTGAGCGGCTCCTTTGACTCCGGGTGGCGCAGTGTCCAGTCGAACGTGGGCTCGACATGGCCGACGAACGCGCGCAGCGGGTGCGGCGCGCCGAGCAGGGCGGTCGGCAGCGGTGCCACGCGGGCACCGAGACCGGCCACGCCGAGCAGCACGTCCTTGACCGGGCCGTCGCCCACCAGATCGGCGTATTGCGTGGCGTCGTCCGAGCCGGCCGAACAACAGGCATGGGCGTACCAGATCGCGCCGTCGGGTTGCCACTTCACCAGCAGCGCGGCCGGGTCGAGCGGCGCACCGTGCTGGTCGACGAGCAGGCCGAGCGTGGCGGCCATCTTCGCCACGTCGTCGAGCGGGCCGGTCATGCCGTGGCTGGTCGTCATCACGAAGGCGGGTGGCCGGGCCGGGTCCGCTAGCGCATCGATCAGTTGCGCCGCACTCGCCGCAGCGCTGGCGAAGTAGCGCAGCTTCGCGCCGATCTGCGCATCTTCGCGCAGCTTCCTTTCCACCGGCTCGGCGACGACGCGGCGCATCAGGTGAGTGATGTCGGCATCGGCATGGTCGGTGGCCCAGAGCACCGGAACGTCGGCGCGCGCCGCGCAACCTTTCCAGTCGTCGAGCAAGGCCTTGACGTAGTTCTCCAGCGGCGTGCCCTGCAGGTGCAGCCGCCCGACATAGCGCGCGACATTGAGCACGTACTGAAAACGCCACGGCACGCAGGCTGGCTGCCCGCCCTTGGCCGGCGAGGCCCAGATCAGCAAGTACTTGGGCAGCATGCCGCGCGCCACGCCCGCCTTGGCGGTGAGCGAAATGTCTTGCGCCGGACCGTCGACGTAGTAGCGGCGCAGGGATTCGAGGCTGTTCTCCTCGCGGTAGCGAACGATCGGGCCGTTGCGCCGCCGCACGAGTTCGCGCAGCACGTCGGGCAGGTCGGCTCCCAGGGCGCGGTCGGCCTGCGACAGCGCATCGTTGTCGGCCACCAGCAGGCCCCAACCGACGCGGGGATCTTGCCAGTCGCGCTCGTCCACCGGCTCGGCGGCAGCCATCGTCTTGTTGGCGCTGGCCATGTGCCGAGCGGTTGCCCACGCGGCCCAGGTCTGGGCCAGCGGCGTTGTCGCGGTCGGGCCGGGGCCGGTCCACGCGTTGATGCGCAGTGCGTCGGGCAGCGGCGGGGTGTTGGTTTCAGTATCGGTATCGGCCATGGTTCAGTGCCCCGCGCGAACGGCGGCCAGTTCGGCTTCGAACAAGGCGCGCTTGTCGGGCGGCAGCAGCGCCAGCATTTCCTCGATGGTCTGGCTGTGCGCCCGCGCATCGGCAGCGGCGGCCGGTGCGCGCCTGACACGAAACGGCTCGGGCTGCACGTAGAGCACCGGCAAGGTCCAGGTATGGGCGATGGCGTCCGCCTTGTGGCGCTCACGCAGCGCGCGCCGCGGTGCCCACATGGCATCCGCCCATTCGATGATGGCGTCGTCGTTCGGCCCCATGGGCACCAGGGCCGCGCGCAGGTTGTCGAGCAGGCTGGGGTAGAGGCGGGATGAAAACTCCGCCGCATCGACCTCGCTGACTTCTTCCTTCATGCCGATCGCCGCATTGATGCCGCCGGCCACCAGGCTGTGGCTGAGCGAATGCACGTCCTTCGATGCCGCGCCGCTCTCGCAGCAGTTGAGCACCACCAGCCAGCTCTCGCGCACGCCGGGGCTGCCCAGCAGGTCCGGCAAGGTCACTTCGATCGAGCTGTCGTCATGGTCGTTGATGGTGGCGAGCTGCAGCCGCGGCTTGTCGAAGGTGGTACTGCCGTGGCAGAAGAAATGCACCAGGTGCGGCGCGAAGTCGTCGGCCACCTCGATCAGATCGACCATCGTCTGCAACGCAAACTGGCTCAGGCCCGGGTCGGTTTTCGCGGCTTTGGCGATCTGGTCCTGTAGGCTTTCCTGCGATGTGCCCACATGCAGCGCGATCGGCAGGCCGGCCTTGCGGGCCTTCTGCACCGCCGCGTAAAGGCCGTCCCATTCCGGCGTGGCGTCGCGCCCGAGCGCAGACAGCACCACCATGATCCGCAGCGGGAACTCATAGGCCTCGACCGCGCGCCCGGCAAGGTTCAGCGCGCCCGCAAGCCGCGCCACCGGCCAGCGCCGGTCCAGCGCAATGAAGACGCCGGCTTCGTTGCACAGGGCCTCCCAGCAAAACGCCTCGGCCGCCGGCAGCGACTTGAGCTGCAGGTAGATCGGACAGCGGGCGCCGTTCGCCAGCTTGAATGCACCTTCCAGTGCTTCCTTGATCCTTGCGTGCGATTGCATCAGGCAACTCAGCAGGATCTGACCGTGCTTTGTCACGGTGTCGGGCGCGCCGACGCCGGGGAGCAGGGCCGTGTCGCACTTGAACAGGGTGACGCCGATGTCGTCATCGACCACGTTCGGCGCCTTCACGAGTTGCAGCAACGTCTGGTTGTCCCAACCCTTGACCACCTGCAGGACGATTGGATCGCTCATCACAGCACCCCCTTCTGCGTGAGGCGCTCGAGCGTGAGCTTGATCTCGTCCACACCCCGCGCGACGCCCTCCAGGTCCTGCCGGGAACGCGCGCTATAGGCCTGGTTGGTCTTCTGGGTGCGCCGGATCTCGTACTCCTTTTGTTCGACGAACCGGTGCGCCGATGCCATCCAGGCCGGAATGTCGGCCACCGGCGCGGCAGCCTTGGTGCCGGCGCCGCGGCTGCGGGTCTGGGTGGCACGCGCCTGGCGCACCCCGGCCACCAGGGCCGGCTGGCAACACAGCGCGATGGCCGGCATGGGCGCGGGCGAAATGCGTTCGTTCGAATACATCAATCGGTAGGCGGCGACGAACTGCTCGAAGTCGGGGTCGTCCGCAATCTCGTGATGCAGCACCGGCCCGGGGCGCACTTGCGCGAATTCGTCGGCCAAGGCGCGCAGGCCGAGCGGTGAGTAGTTGTGCTGCGGCGCCGTGAACGCCACGGACCACGCCCCCAGGCCGATCAGGAAGCGGCTCAGTTCGTCGCCACCGACGAACCGGCACCACTGCGGGTCGTCGTTCAGAACCGGCGACTCGGCAAACGCCAGGCTGCCGCTGCGGTCGGCCATGTAGCCGTGGCAAAGGAAGTGCACCACGTCGACCGACCGGCCGTCCATCGACTTCGCCATCCACTGCAACCAGGGGCTGGCGGCCAGGGCGGCGCGCGCGGCACCCCGGTCGCCGCGAGGCATCTTGTAGTCGAGTGAACTTTGCGGGTCGAAGACGACCACATGGCTGCCCATCAGGCCAACGGCGTTCAGCCGCCCGGTGATCTCCTGCGTGCATTCGAGGTCGGCGAAGATGTACACACGCACGTCCCGCCCCGTGACGGCGCCGACGATTTTCTCGGCCATCACGGCCAGGCAGGCCGGGATGCTGAAGTGCTCCTCCGATCGAGGCCGGCTCGCGCACAGGATGACGTTAAGCGTTTCCGGTGTTTCGACGGCGGCTTCCGCGAGCGCATCGGGCAGGCGAAGAACGGCGTGGCCGCAGTTCGCGAGCAGGCGTTCCCACGGCAGCGCCCCGAGCACGCCATAGGGCTTGACCAGGTGCAGCCACAGCGCGCCGTCGTAGCCTTGTTCGAGCAACGCGCTGCGGATCGCCTGCGAGACGCCGTCGGGCAACACGATGCCCGTGACCCCGGCGTCCGATTGCCCACCCGTAATCCACGGTGTCAGCCCGATCTGCTCGGCTTCAAGGGTGGTGGACCACAGGGCGTGCGCCTCGCCATCCTCCGTCGCTTCAAGCGTTAGCTGGACCCTGGCCGTTCGGCCGCGCGTTTCGAGTTCGACGACAAGCGCCACCAGGCTGAACTGCCGCTTCAGCAACATCGCCATAGCCTCACTGCCGGACCAGGTGATGCAGAGCCCACCAGGTCGAAGTGTTACTGATATCGCCGTGGCCGGAGATGGTGGCGTCGCCACGCAAGCCGTAGATCGGCGCACCGGCGTCGAAGCTGTAGCTCGTCGGCGGCAACTGCATGTCGATGAGTTTTTCGCCCGCGCGGCGCGGGCCGAACCCGCCGAGCGCGGCGAACCAGGTCGGCGGCTCGCCGTCGGCTGCGATCTGCATCTCGCCCAGGTCAGAGGGCCGCACGATCGCCAGATGGAAGGCCTTCGTCAGCGCCACATCGTTGCGGCTGAAGGTGGTCAGGATGGGCCGCTCGACACGGCCGAGCGCGACACGGTAGCCGCCCGGGTTGTGGTTCAGCGGCACCTCTTCGGCGAAGCACAGGTGCGACACCGCCGGCTGCAGCAGCAGCATCGAGTGCACCTTGCGCGGCAGCGCCGGCGGCACCGACAGCGCCGACAGCATCACCTTGCCGCCATACGAATGGCCGATCAGGTGCACGCGCGCATTGCTGGCCACGAGCAGGTCCACCAGCAGCGGGCTGACGCCGCGCGCACCGACCACGCCGGCGCGATCCTTCATCATCCAGACGGTGGTGCCTCGGATCGCGTTGCGCGCCAGGTCGCGGATCTTTCCGAAGAAGCCGGCGGCCTGGATGTCGCCGCCTGCGCCACCTCCCCCGATCCCTCCAACAGTGCCGAAGTCTTCGGCATCGCCTTCCGGGGCATGCGTGGCGGCACTCGCCTTCCATGCGGCGACCAGGTCACTGGGCCCGGGGGCCGCCACGCCGAGCTCGTCCTGCCCGCCGGCATACAGCGGCTGCATGATGCGCGCAAGGTCCAGGGCCTCGGCCTCGTCGAGCGCATCGGACTGCGCCAACTGGTAAAAGCGCTCGCGGTCTTCGGCACGAAGACTCCGCGCGATGTCGGCGACCGCAGCGCCATCGGCGGCCACGGCCGCGTCCATCGCGGCGTTCGGATCTCCGGCGGCGATGGTCGGTGCCTCTTCATCGCCACTCACGAGCACCGCGCTCGGCCAGAAGATGCCCACGAGCAACGGCTTGTAGCCATCGGGCACCGGGATTCCCTGCTCCTGGCGCATCTTCATGAAGCCTTCGATGAAGCTCTCGTAGCGCTGGGTCGCGACCGTCCAGTCGTTGTTCCAGCCGTGCGAGAACATGAAGATGTCGCTGAAGCCGCCCGCGTGCTCGACCAGGTGGCGCCGCGTCTGAGGCCCGACACACCGGCCCTCTTCATCGAAGGGGATGATGTAGTACGGAATCGCGGTGCCGTTCGCCAGCGCAAGCGTGCGATAGGGTCCGGCGGGCAAGCTGGTAGGCATGATCTTCACTCCTTCAAGATGCAAGACAACCGGCGCGGCGGGGCACGCAGGTGTTGCGTAATCAGGGTCGAACTCGGCCTGACTGTACGCGCTACAACCGACAGCGTCAATCGACGGTCCAGGGTTGGTATCGACGGTCCAGGGCTGTCCAGGGCCTGTCGGAGGTTTCCGCCATACTCCGTATGGGGACGACGTATAGGGTAATCGCAGCAAGGCAAACAAACACAAACGCTCGCCGCATGCTCCCCGCGAATCGGTTTCTGCGTTCGCGGGTATAAAACGATCCCCCGTCCATTTCCACCGCACGATTGAGAATGTTTGCCGCAACTTCCCGTGTTGCTGGCATGGACGACTGGACCTGCATTCGCCGGATTCAGATGGATCTACGCTCGACCATCGAAGCAGCGAAGAACGCCGCGAGCGGCAACCAATGTGTGAACCGCGCGTATAGTATGCGAGATGAGTTACGAAGCATCGGTTTAGCAACTTTGCAGGAGAGGCAGGTAACCGTGTCAGCACTAATCGAGCAGGATCTTCATCAAAACTTTGCACTCGTCGCCCAATTAAGGCAACAGGGCCGCTTTGCGGAGGCACTGGTCTGTGCAACACGCGGCTTGGAGCAGGCCCGCGCGGGCCTCGGGGAAAACCATCCCGCCACCGCCATCAGCCTGGATAACTTGACTGGCTTGCACCAGGCAATGGGCGAATACGAGACTGCCCTGTCATTCGCAACGCAGGCGGTCGCCATCTGTCGCCGTTTGGGCGGTGGATCTCACCTGATCCTGGCCTCCCCCCTGAACCAACTGGGCGTGATTCATGAGGGAATGGGCAATTACGCCCAGGCCATCCCCGCCTTTGTAGAGTCTTTGGCCATCAAACGCCAAGCCCTCGGACGTGAGCACCCGGATATCGCCATCAGTCTGGACAACTTGGCGATGGCGTACAAACATATTGGCGATTTCGGGGCGGCCGAACCATTGAGTCGCGAGGCGCTGGAAATCGCGTGTCAAACACTGGGTGCTGACCATCCCACCACCGCCACCATCCTGAGCAACCGGGCAACGCTGTGCCAAGAGACTGGCGACTACAGGCAGGCCGAGTCGCTGCACAGTCAGGCGCTGAACATACGACGCAAGGTGCTGGGCGAGCAGCACCCTCAGGTTGCGCTCAGCCTGGATGAGTTGGCGCTGTTGTACCAAAAGGCCGGGGACTACAAGGCAGCCGAGCCATTTCATCAGCGGGCACTCGAGATCGTGCGCAACGCGTTCGGCGATGACCACCCTGACGTCGCCGACTGTATGAGCAACCTGGCGATGCTGTACCGTGCCACTGCTCGTTACCAGGCCGCAGAGCCGCTGTATCTGCAAGCGCTTGCGATTCGGCGCAGGGCCTTCGGCGAATTGCATCCCGCCGTCGCCGGCGCCTTGAACAATCTGGCGCTGCTTTACCAAGCCATCGGCAATTACGGTGCGGCCGAGCCGCTGTATCAACAGTCTCTGGCCATCGAGCGCCAGGTGTTTGGACCTGAGCACCCTGCCGTCGCCACCGGCCTGGACAACTTGTCGGGGCTTTGCGCCGAGACCGGCGAATACCGCAAGGCCGAAACCTTGAGTCGGCAGGCCCTGGCCATTCGGCGCAAGAGCCTGGGCGAAGCGCATCCCGACGTTGCCGACAGTTTGAACAATCTGGCGTTGCTATGCCAGAAGGCCGGCAACTACGGCGAAGTCGAGTCCCTGTATCGGCAGGCGCTCGAGATCCACCGCAGGGCCGAGGCCGGCGACGGCCTGCCGCTTGCCAATGGCCTGAACAACCTTGCGTTGTTCTATCGTGCCACCGGCAACTATCGGGCGGCAGTACCGCTTTATGAACAGGCACTGACCATTCGGCGCAGGGTCCTGGGTGAGGAGCACCCCGACGTTGCCGACAGCCTGAACAACCTGGCGGCCCTGCACCACGCGGCAGGCGACTCTGCGGCCGCCGAGCCCTTTTATCTGCGGGCCTTGGCGATCGGCACCAAGGTGCTGGGAGACGAGCACCCGGCCGTGGCCACTTTCCTGGGCAACCTGGCCACGTTCTACCGTTCCATCGGCCGTTACGGCCAGGCCTTGACGCTGCAACTGCAAGTCCTTGATATCCGGCGCCGCACGCTGGGCCGCGACCACATCGACGTTGCCCTCAGCCTGAACGAACTGGCAACGCTGTACCACGACAAGGGCAATTTCGAGGCCGCCGAGCCGCTTTATCGGCAGGCGCTGGCCATCCGCCGTGCCATTTTCGGAGACGAGCACCCCGATGTCGCCGTCAGCCTTGGCAATCTGGCCAGCCTGTGCGCGGCGACGCAGCGTGTGGACGAGGCGCTGTCCCTGATGGAAGAAGAAGCAAGAATCGTCGACCGGATGACCTGGCAAGTCTTCTGCGTCAGCTCCGAGCACCAGCGCATGTCGTATCTGACGACCCTTGCGGGCACCATGGAGACATTTCTGTCGCTTGTTCTGCAACATAGGTCCCAAACGCTGGCGGCGGTCTATCAGGCGTTCGACCTGGTGCTGCGGCGCAAGGCAATCGGGGCCGAGGCCTTGGCCGCACAACGCGATGCAGTGCTGGGCGGGCACTATCCCTCACTCAGATCGACACTGAACGAGCTGACCGCGCTGCGCAGACAGATCGCTCGCAAGATGTTGGCCGGCCCGGGTCCGGAAGGCGTCGACCTCCATCGGCGGTATTTGGCCGAGTGGAACGATCACCGAGAGCGACTGGAGGCCGACTTGGTCCGGCAGATACCGGAAGTAAACCTGGAGCAGCGACTCCGAGCCGCCGACCGGCACATGATCGCTAAGAGCCTGCCGCAGGACTCCGCGCTCGTCGAGTTCGTCCTGTGCGAGATACGCGACTTCCGGGCCGTGCCGGCGAGGGGCGAGCAGGGCTGGCAGCCGGCGCGTTATCTGGCATTTGTTCTGCTCGCGGGAGCTGCCGATCGTGTCCGCCTGCTCGACCTGGGCGATGCCGCGCGCATCGACCGCCTGATCGCGGGTTTCCGCACGTGGGTGGCTGTTCCGCCCGATGCTCGCGCTCGAGCCGATGCCGATGCCGGACTGGAGTTGCGAGCGGCAGTATTTGATCCCCTGCTGTCCGCGCTGGAGGGCCGCACCCATTTGTTCCTGGCGCTCGATGGCGACCTCAATCGGCTGCCGTTCGAGGTGTTGCGCACCGCCGCCGGCCGATTCCTGATCGACGACTATCAGATCGGCTACCTGAGTGTCGGCCGCGATGTTCTCCGCTTCGGGGCGGCCGCCAGCGGTCAGTCCGAGGCGCCGATTGTGGCCGCCAGCCCTGACTTTGATCTCTTTGGCCAGCCCGACCGGCAAGCCGCTAAGGACGACGCGGCCGTCGGGACAGCGCCACCGGCTCGCCTGTCGCGGGCCCTAGAGCGCGCCTCGCTACACTTCGGCCCGTTGGAAGGCACGCGCCTCGAGGGCGAGCGCGTCGCCGGTCTGCTCGGGGTGGTGCCCTGGCTTGAGGGGGAAGTGCTGGAGACGCGGCTGAAGGGCTGCCGCTCGCCTAGGATCCTGCACTTGGCCACCCACGGGTTTTTCCTTCCTAATCAGTTCGACGTGTCCAACTGGGAGCCTAGGCAGGTCAGCGGTACTGACGTGCAGGCCTTGGCCCCTACCGCGTTCGGCAGGCTGGCCGCCGCGGAAAACCCGTTGCTCCGCTCCGGGCTGGCGCTGGCGGGAGTCAACACTTGGGCGCGCGGCGGTCCGTTGCCGCCGGAGGCGGAGGATGGCCTGTTGACCGCTGAGGACGTGACGGGCATGGACCTGCTCGCCACCGAGCTGGTCGTGCTCTCTGCCTGCGAGACGGGGCTGGGCGACGTGCTCCGGGGAGAGGGCGTCTTCGGACTGCGCCGCGCTTTCTTGCTGGCGGGGGCCAAGACAGTAGTGATGAGCCTTTGGCAGGTGGCGGACGAAGAGACTCGCATACTCATGGAGGATTTCTATCGCCGACTGACGGCCGGCGCCCCAGCACTCACCTCTCGGGCAGATGCGCTGCGCGCGGCGCAGCGGACGCTCAGGGGCAACGCTGCGACTGCTGACCCTTACTTCTGGGGCGCCTTCATCTGCGAGGGTTGCCCCGGTCTGTCGGCCCCTGTCCAACACTGAATCACTGTGAACTGAACCCCTGTCTGCTTTCAGGCGCGGAAATCCAAGCCGTGTATTTCGGCAATGGGTCGCAGTAGTAAATTCGCATACCGCGATGCAATGCCCTGTCGTGTTTTCTTTTTGTGAATTTAACCAACAATTGAGCTAGAGCATAAGCGCATGTAAAAAAAAATTGATTGCGGGAACGGGGCGCGCTGTCCTGGCGAAACTCATTTGATCCATTGTTTTGGAGATTGTCATGATCGTTAAACGTGGCCATGAACACCAGTGGATGTCCGCAGGCTATGCCGACGCCGAGCGAGCGATCTTACATCTGAATAAACTCGAAGGCCGGACCTCGATCGTGCGCATGAAAGCCGGTGCGCGCGGGCCGATGCATACCCACGAGGGAGCCGAACATGCATACCTCCTGTCGGGCAAAGTAGACGTCGGCGGCAATGTGCTATCGGCCGGTGATTATTTATACACGGAAGCGGGCGAAATTCACGCGCTGGCGGCGCTG
>JANMWG010000060.1:0-1705 GCA_031393885.1 Betaproteobacteria bacterium
CGCCGAGCTCGGCGGCGGGCCGAACGGCGCCGCCATCGGGCTCGACGGCAAGTGCTACGTCTGCAACAACGGCGGCTTCGAGTTCGGCCGCGAGCCGGACGGCCTGTTTCGCCCGATCCGCCGCGCCGACGACTACAGTGGCGGGCGCATCGAGCGCGTCGACCTCGGCAGTGGCAAGGTCGAGGTGCTCTACACCGAATGCGAGGGCATTTCGCTCAAGGGACCCAACGACATCGTGTTCGATGATCGAGGGGGATTCTGGTTCACCGATCTGGGTAAGATCTACGACCGCAAGATGGATCGCGGCGCGGTCTACTACGCACGGGCCGACGGCAGCTTCATCCGCGAGGCTGTGCACCCGATCATCACCCCCAACGGCATCGGCCTGTCGCCGGACGGTCGTACGTTGTATGTGGCCGAGACCGAAACCAGCCGCCTGTGGTCGTTCGAGATCGTGGGCGAGGGTGAGTTGAAGAAGCTGCCCTTCCCTTCGCCCCATGGCGGCAAGCTGGTGGCGGGCCTGCCCGGCTACCAGCGCTTCGATTCGCTGAAGGTCGAGGCGGGCGGCAACATCTGCGTGGCCACGCTCATGCGCGGCGGCATCAGTGTTATTGCGCCAGACGGCGAGTGGCTCGAGTTCCACGCAGCGCCGGAAGTCTATTGCACCAACCTCGCCTTCGGCGGCCCCGATCTGCGCAAGGTCTATGTCACGCTGTCGGGCTTCGGTACGCTGCTGGAAGTGGACTGGCCGCGCGCGGGGTTGAAACTGCCGGGCCAGGTATTGCCGAATCGATGAACCGACGGAGAACCGACGACATGACCCCGGAACAGGAATCCATCCGCAGTCGCTTTCTTGCCGTCGACACCACGACGGTGTCCGACGTGCTGGAGAAGGTCGGCTTGTTCGATCAGGCGCTCGCCACCGACCTCACGCCCATTGCCGTGGGCCAGCCGAAACTCGCCGGCTTCGCCTATACGGTACGTATGCACATGTTGCCGTATGAAGGTCCGGGCGACCCCGACAAGATGCAGGCCATCAACGGCATGACCCACGGTGTCGTGTCGGTCTGGGCCGGCGATGCGCAAGGCATGGCGTCGTTCGGTGAGCTGCTCGCGCTCGCGATGAAGGTGCGCGGCTGCGAAGGCATCGTGGTCAACGGCGGCGTGCGCGACAGCGCCTGGATCGCGAAGCACGGCATGCCGGTCTTTGCCCGGTACCGCTCGCCGGTGCAGTCCATCTGGCGGCTCAAGGTCACTGGCTGCCAGGTGCCGGTGATGATGCCCGGCGCCACCAGCCGCCGGGTGAACGTGCTGCCGGGCGATTTCCTGCTGGGCGATGCCGATGGCGTGGTCGTGGTGCCGGCGGCGCACATCGAGATTGTGCTGTCCGAGGCGGAGCAGATCACCGAGCGCGAAAAGACCATCCGCACCGACATCGATAGCGGCGCGCCGCTGGACATCATCTTGCGACGGTACGGCAGAATATGAGTACAAAAAGGGTAAACCTCTCTCCTCGCCACATCAGAGTATAGAAAGGCTGAATCGCTCTCCTCCCCACGTCACGACGATTCGTGAGTGAAGAAAGCACCGGCGCAACCTGTCTTGACGCTGGGCTCGATCGACGTGCCGGGACGTTAGCCAACTCTTTAGTCGCAAACAGAGGAATGGGGGCATGCCGCCCCCTTGCCACTTAGGTGGCATTTCA
>JANMWG010000074.1:0-14274 GCA_031393885.1 Betaproteobacteria bacterium
CATTGGTCTCGATGCCGGCTTCCACATCGACGGGCCGGAACCGGTCGCCGTCTTCCGCCAGCATCACGATCGTGCGCCTGCCGGTCTGGATGATGGCTTCGGTCGGCACCAGCAGCGCCTTTTCGGCATGCATGTCCATGAACTGCATCTGCACGAACATGCCTGGCACCAGCCGCGCGCCCGGATTGGTGAGTTCCACGCGCGCCTTGAGCGTGCGCGTGAGCGGATTCACTTCCGGCAGGATCGCCTGCACCGTGCCCTCGAAAGTGGTGCCCGGCACGGCCGGGCTTCTCGCTTGCACCTTTGCGCCCGGCCGCACCAGCGCGGATTGGCTCTCGGGCACCTCGGCGTTGGCCCAGACCGTGCCGATTCCGTTGATGCGCGCCAGCGTCGCGCCCGCCATGACGGTCATGCCTTCGCGCACCATCAGTTCCACGATCACGCCACCGATCGGCGCGATGAGCGTGATGCGCGGTTGCGACCGATCGGTCGACTCCACGAGATGAATCTGCGCGTCGCTCATGCCGACCTGGCGCATGCGCTGGCGCGCACCATCGACTAATGCCGCGAGGTCGCTGCCCTGCATGCGACGCACCGCCAGAAATTCCTCCTGCGCCGCGATCCAGTCGGGTACGTAGAGTTCGGCGAGTGGCTGGCCTTTCGTGACCCGGTCGAAAGTGGCGCGCACGTTCAGGCGTTCGACGTAGCCGGTGGCGCGCGCCTGCACCACGGCCTGATCGCGCTCGTTGTAGGCGATGGCGCCCACGGTCGCGAGCTGCGGCGACAGCGTCCCTTCGACCACCTCCGCGGTGCGCACACCGAGACTCTGCTGGATGCGTGCGCTGACCGAGACCTTGCCTTGGTCGGTATCGCCGTCGGCGTACACCGGCACCAGCATCATGTTCATGAAGGGCGACTTCGCCGGCCGGTCGAACTTGTTTCCCGGCACCATCGGGTCGTGGTAGTAAAGAATCTTGCTGCCGGTGGCGGGATCGAGATCGCCGGCCTTGATACCGGTGGCGATATGGCGGCGGGTCGCTGCCTCGCCTTCGGCGATGCCTTGCGGCACCGGGCCCGGCGCGGTGTTCGGTGCGGTGGCCATCGGCGCGGGGGCAGGGCTGCTGGTCATGCCCATGCCCCGATTCATGCCGAACCGGTAGAGGCCATAGCCGCCGACGCCGACGATAGCGACGACGACCATCACGGTCATCGAAAGATGCGCGCGCTTCATCGCGTTCTCCCCAGGTCCTGCGGCGGCGACGCGTCGTAGCCCGCCGGGATCAGGTAGTTCAACTGCGCCCACAGGCGCGCGACATCGCGCTCCAACTGAAGACGTTCGAGCTGCACGTCGATCTCGTTGCGACGGGCGTCGAGCACGGCGGCAAGAGTGCCACTGCCGGCGCGATACGCGGCGAGCGTCGCGCGCGTTCGATCCTGGGCAAGCGGCAGCAAGGTGGCGTCATACTGCCGCGTGCGCTCGCGTTTGCTCTGCCGCTCGAGCAGCATCTCGCGCACCTCCGCCTCGTGCCCCCGGATGGCCTCCTCGCGCTCGGCCTGCATGGCGTCCACCGTCGACAGTTCCGCCGCCAGTTCGCGATCCTGGCGATCCTTCCGGTTCCATTGCAGCGGGATCGAGACATTCAGCGACACCAAGTTCGAGAAGGCCGCGCCGCGCTGGCTGTACATCACCTCGACGCTCCAGTCCGAGCGTCGCTGCGTGCGCGCGATTTCGGCCTGCGCGCGGGCGACATCAACCTGGCGGGTCATCACCGCGAGCCGCGGATGGTGTTCGAGACGGCCGGCCAGGTCATCGGCCGCGAAGGGCACGGTATCGAACGCCGGTGGCGAGGCAAGCGGTCCGTCGGCGGCCGGGCCGACCCAACGGGCCAGCGTATTGGTCGCGACGGCGATGCGCTGATCGGATTCGGCTACGCGATCGCGGAGTTGTTCCGCCAGAGAGCGAGCCGCCAGTACGTCGGCGGTCGAGCCGCGCGCGCCACGCAACATGGCTTCGGTGGCGTCGATCTGGAGGCGGGCTTCCTCCCGCTGCCGCAGCAGCAGCACGCGGCGGCTTTCCTCGAAATGGCGTTCGAGCCAGGCGAGGGCGACATCGCGGTCGAGATCGGCGTGGGTCAAGACTCGAGCCGCGGCGGCCACGTCGGCTTCGCGCTCGAAACGGGCCTGCCGCGCCCGGCGTTTGTCCTCGCGGGTGAACTCCTGCCCCACGCCGATCGAGCGCATGGTCATGAAGTCCCGCGTCAGGCTGAAGCGGTCCGGGCCATCGAGAGGCAGGTTGTTGACGCCGAGCCGCAGGGTCGGGTCCGGCAGCCGCGTCGCCGCGGCTGCGCGGTCGTGCGCGGCGGCTACCTGGGCGTCCTGGCCCGCGAGCCGGCGCGAACGCTCGGCGGCGAGTTGTCGCGCAACGTCGAGCGTCAGCGGCGTGTCGGCGGCGTGAACCGGTGCAGCAGGGATGGCGACGAGCGGGATAGCGACAAGCGGGATGGCGACGAGCGCGATGGCGACGAGCGAGGCGCCAGCGAGGGCAGGCAGGCGCGCACTGAAGCGCACGCAAAAGAACGAGAACATGAAGCAACTCCCGAACGACGAATCACGAACCGGGCTCCGCGGGCAGGCGGAGCAGGAGGATCAGACGTCGGGGCAGCTATAGCCGGAAGCAGCAGTTCCGGATTGTGGAGGGCGGAGAGGTGGTGCGGGTGGGCGTGGCGTCGGCAGCGAATTGGCCGGCCGGCGGTGAAATCGCGGTGGAAACGAAAAGCGTTGCGACCAAACCGTGCACGAGCGGCAACGGCGGCAGATCCACGGCCGCTTGAGCGGTCTGTTGCTGATCGGCGGTGCAATACGCCTCGCAGAGATTGGGCAGATTGGTATCTTGGTCGTGGGCGGGACATCCGGCCGGCATTGCCATCGCAGTCGATCCCGCGCCCGCTGCCATCGGGCAGGCGTATGCCGCGACCGAGAGGGTGGCGAAAAGCAGTGTTCCGATCCCGATCAGGGCGGCCCAGCGACAGAGAACCCGGTTCATGAACGACAAATACCTTGCAACATGGCCGCAGGATGCGACTGGTCATCGAGGGCGTCAAGTCGGTGGGTGCGCCCGGTCATGGAATGACCTTCGGCTGATGCCCGGGCGAACGCTTTCCGAGTTGCGCCGACCGCTCCGATACCGGAAACGCGACCTTCACGGACAAGCCGCCCAGATGCGCTTCTCCAAGCGAAATCGAGGCGCCGATGTGATCCGTGATCGTCCGGACGATCGCCAGCCCGAGGCCGCTGCCGGAAACGTCGTTTCCGGGAAGGCGGTAGAAACGATCGAATACGCGCTCGCGTTCCGCCGACGGAATGCCGGGTCCGGAATCCATGATGCTCAGCACGGCACCTTTCGGCCCCGATGCCACCGAAATCTCGACCGTACCCCCGGGCGGCGAATATTTGATGGCGTTGTCGAGCAGATTGGCAATCAGGATGTCGAGATCGGAAGTCTTTGCGGCCACGTTCGCCTGTTCCGCGACGGTGACCCGAAGCAGAAGCTGCTTTTCCCGCACCAGTTCGGCAAGATCGCTCACCACGCGATGCACCGCGTCGTCGAGTTCGACCGAATCGGCGCTTTCGTCTTCGTGCTTTCTGACTTCGGTGCGGGAGAGGTGTAGCAGTTGTTCCACGATTCGGTGCATGCGCTCGACGCCGCGATCGAGGCGGCCCAACTTAGCAGCCAGAGACGGCTCGACCGGTTGGGTTCCCGACATTGCCTGCACCTGGAGTTTCAACGCGGTGAGGGGCGATCGAAGCTCGTGTGCCGCATCCCCCACGAATCTTCGTTGCGCCGCGAGCAGTCCTCCCACGCGCGCCATCAGCCGGTTGATCTCGTCGGTCAGCGGAGCCACCTCGACGGGGACGGCCGAATCCTCCACCGGCGACAAGTCATCGGCAGTGCGCGCGGCCAGCGCGCGTCCGATGCGGTGCACCGGCGCAACGCCATGGCGGACGATCCACCATGCACCGAACAGCACCAGAGGCGTCAGCACGAAGATGGGCCAGGCGGTGCCCATTGCCATCGCCAGGGCCATGTCGGTTCGGGCTTGGGCGCGCTGCGCGACTTCTATCGTGGTCCTGTGCGGCGACCTGAGTCGGTAGAGACGCCATTCACCAGTTGAGTCCTGCAAGTCCGAGAATCCCGGCGCGTCGGTGGTGTTCGACCGCTGCGCCCGATCACCGGCTGGGAGCAAAGCTTCGGTATCGGGCCGGATCCGGATGGTGAAACCGGCTGCGGCACCCGAGGTGACCGGAATATCGCCGGTGTCCGTGCTCGTCGACCGCGTTGCCCCAGCAATCGCTTCCGCCAGCAGGCGCATGTGCTGGTCGTAGAAGGTGTCGGCCTCGGCGCGCGAGCCGCGATAGCAGAGCCCGGTCTGCAAGGCGCCGATCGCGATGGTCGAACCGATCAACAACAGCAGCAGACGACGGCTGATCGAAGGTCTCATTGTTTGTCCACCACGTAGCCGATACCTCTGATGTTGCGGATGATTCCCGGGCCGAGCTTGCGGCGCAGGCTGTGGACGTAGACTTCGATCGCATTGCTGCTCACGTCGTCGTGCCAACCGAACACCTTCTGCTCCAACTGGCTTCTCGAGAACACGATGCCCGGGCGCCCGATCAGCGGTTCGAGTACCGCCCATTCTCTCGCGGACAGTTCCACGCGGGATCCGGCGACCGACACTTCGCGGGTGGCGGGCGTGATGGTGACGTCACCGAATTGGAAGGTGGTCTCCGCGTGGCCCGCACTGCGGCGGACCAGGGCCGTGACGCGCGCCAGGAGTTCCGTGAGGTCGAAGGGCTTCAACACGTAGTCGTCTGCACCCTCGTTGAGTCCCCGAACCTTGTCGTCGATCGCGTCCCGCGCCGTGAGGATCAGGACGGGAACCGAATCGCCCCGCAGCCGAAGACTGCGCAACACGTCCATCCCGGAGCGTTTGGGAAGGCCGAGATCGAGGATCACCAGGTCGTAAGAGTGGCTCTTCAGCGTGTTGTCCGCCATCGCGCCGTCCTTGACCCAGTCCGCCGCGAAACCCTTGTCGCGCAACGTTTCGATGAGCGTTTCCCCGATCAGCGCGTCGTCTTCGACCAGCAGTAACCTCATATGTCTGTTGACCGTTCGATGGTTGAATCGAGTCTATCCTCGTTCGCGGACGGCACCGCGTCCAGCCAAGGCACCGTCCAGCGAACGATCCTTCCTAGCGTGCCACGGCATCGGACGCCCCGGGATTCATATCGCTACCGCTCGCGCGAGCTGTGGCAATGTCGGCCTGTTGCGCGCGCAATTGCTGAGCATATTGCCGATATTGCCAATTCTGGAACGACGATTCCCGGCCGGCGAAGACGGTGCGCGGCGCGGGCATCGCCAGGCCCCGTTCCATGGTCTGCTTGACGAACTGTTGGTGCTGCCAGGCGGGAAACGAATCCCGGTCGGCGAGAGCCGCCTGAGCCACGGTGATGCCGATCACGGCGAGCAACGCACCGAGGATGTTTTTCCGGTATGCCGTGCCGCGTTGATTCCGACCGCCGATGCCACTTTCGCGTTTTGTGCTGATGCTCATGATGTCCTCCGATGTTGATGGGTCGCTTACCGATGCGGCTCGCGATGGAGAACAGTTTCCGCGTCCAAACTTAGAAGACGCTTAAGTGCCGGAGCTAGCAGGCAGAAACGAGACAAGGGTGCGCCGCGGCGGAAGATGCGACTCACGGGAAACAATTGTGTTTCGGCGTCGTCGAAGAATGCAGTGTCTGGCTGATGTAGTCCGATCGTTGTCGTTGTCGCCGTCCCACCCAAGCCATGTCGTTGTCGGACAGAACCGGACACCACGCCGCCGGTCATACGGACAACGCTCGCGCCGACCGGCGATATAGTCTGCGAGGCGCAGAAAATCCGATCGCCGGGAGACCGACGACGCACGGGAGGCAGGAATGAAATCAAAACTGATCGCGGCAGCAAGCGTGCTGGCCGCAATGATGTCGGCCTTCGCATACGCCGACGAGAAAACGGAAATGAAGAAAAACCAGGACCCGATGACCGAGGACACGGCACGACCGATGCCCAGGGCCGAGTCGAACCCGGCGTCAAAGCCCGACACGACAGATATGAAGGTTGCCAAAGCGGCGTGCGCCAAACAGACCGGTCCGGCCAAGGCGGCATGCATGGAAGAGATGAAGAACATCTACGGCATCGGCTCGTTCGGCTCGAAGAAGGCGCGCAAGGGTTTCGGTGACCAGAGCACCCGGTTCGGGCGCACGTAGCGGCACCAAGAGAGGCCGCCGGACTCCCTGGCAGCCTGTCGGGCTTAGGTGTTCGATAGCGAAACGGTGGAAGAGCGAGGCCGGATTTCGTCGATTTCGGCGCGCATACCGGGAGTATGTTAGGAGAAATCGGCGAGATATGGACCGCTCTCCCGCCGTTGCAGCCGAATCAGGATCCTGAGTCCGACAGGCTGCTAGATTGCCGCACTCTCTTCTGCTTGCATCAGCGCGTCGATCAGCGGGCAACTGACTTTACGGCGCGACGTTGCGCACTGGCTTACCAATTGCTGCAGCGCAGATTCCAGTGCCAGCAGGGTCTTGATCCGCTGCCTGACGTCGGCGAGTTTGTGTTCGCCGATGGCTTGTGCCGACCTGCATGCCTGGCCGTCGTCGAGTGACAGCAACGCCTGAACGTCGTCCAGCGAAAAGCCAAGCGATTGAGAACGCCGGATGAAGCGCAGCCGGGTCAGCGCGCCAACGGCATACCTGCCAATGCTGCCGGTCGCACGCTGTGGCAGGGGCAGCAGCCCGCGCCGGTGGTAGTAGCGAACGGTCTCGACATTTACACCCACCGCCGCGGCAAGCTGCCCAATTGTCAACTGTGTCATGTTGAGCTTGACTCCGTACTCAGGTACGTACTTACAGTAACGGCAATCGATCCGAAAAGGAACCGACTTGTCGCAACGATGGGCAACACCGGGATCTTTGCTCGCGGGCGCGGCCGCAGCCATTGGAGCTTCTGCCTGTTGCGCCGGACCTCTGTTGCTTGTCGTCCTGGGCGTGAGTGGCGTGTGGGGCTCGCGCCTGGTCGCGTTGGAACCCTTCCAGCCGTATTTCATTGCCGCGGCACTTGCGTGCTTCGGCTTCGCGTTCCATCGCCTCTATCGCGTGCCCCTGGCCTGTGCTCCCGGTGAGGCCTGCGCGGGTCTCGATGTTCGACGCCGGCAACGCATCATCCTGTGGTTCGTGGCGGCGCCCGCCGCGGCGTTGATGGCCTTTCCCCTGTATGCGCCCCTTTTCTACTGAAAGGCACTTTCATGACTCAATCTCTCGCGTTGCTATTTGTCGCCGTGGCAACCGCATCGGCATGGGCGGCGGACAACCGCACGGCCACGCTGGCTGTCGACAACATGGACTGCGCCGTCTGCCCGATCACGGTGCGCAAGGCTCTGGAGAAAGTCCCGGGGGTCGAGTCTGCTGCGGTCGACTTCAAAAGCAAGCGTGCGGTGGTGGCATACGACCCTGCGAAGACGACACCCGAAGCGCTGACGAAGGCCACGGCGAACGCGGGCTTTCCGTCGCACGTCGAGCAGTTCCGGTGACATGAGCGCAGCCGTCTTGCAGTCCACCCTCACTTGCCCCGAATGTGGCCACGCCAAGGAAGAGACCATGCCGACCGATGCCTGCCAGTGGTTCTATGAGTGCGAGAGCTGCCGTTCGCTACTGCGTCCAAAGCCGGGAGATTGTTGTGTCTTTTGCTCGTACGGCACGACCAAGTGCCCACCCATGCAGGCTGGCTCAGGTGCTTGCTGCTCGACTGACTGACTGACGGTCGTCTCCCTCTTCCTTGCTCCATAGCAGATCCACCGACATCCCTGAGCCAGTCCACGACGATCGCTGCGCCGACGCAGCTGAGAACGGCAGGATCCGGACAGGGGCCGTTGGTTATTCGCCGCCATCGTCCGGTCGGCAACCTTGGCTCCTGCCTGCGTCGGACAAAACCCGACACCGCGCTACTAGTGGCACGGACAGCAACGAACCTTCTCCGGTCGCAGCTTTGTCTGGCTGTATCACACCACATCATTCACACCCCCACGAAGGATTGGAGACGGAGATGAAATTGACACTGATCGCAGCGGCAGGGGTATTGGCGGCGCTGATTGTTACCCCTGCGCACGCCGGCGAAATGACGAGCATGAAGGAGGGTGATCCGATGAAGCCCGGACACCCGGCTACGTCCATCCCCAAGATCGACCAAAGCGAGGAGATGAAGCGGGCGGAAGCGAATTTCAAGACTGCCAAGGCGGCGTGCTCTTCGCAGTCAGGATCGGCTAAGGAATCATGCGTGGCAGAAGCGAAGAAAACGTACGAAACCGCCGAGCACGACGCGCACCGCAGTTCCAACGAACGGACCGATCCGATAGAGGGCGCCGCCAGGAATGGCGGTGAGGCAGAGGCAAAATGCGGAGAGATGTCCGCAGACGCCGCTGAAGGGTGCATGCAAGAAGCGATCTACAAGCGCCAGTAGTCGATGGCCCGCAAGGCCTCGGTTTCATTCGGATGCCCGGGTGGGTACTGACATGCATGCCGACTCTGCCCGCGGCTCGATACCGTCCGACGCGCTGGTGTTGTTCGGCGTCACCGGCGACCTGGCCTTCAGAAAGATATTGCCGGCGCTCTACGCAATGTGCAAGCGCGGTGCGCTGAAGGTGCCCGTGATCGGGGTCGCCTCTTCATCGTGGAGCGACGAGCGGCTGCGCGCACGCGCGAAGGAAAGCGTAGAGAGCGCCACTGCCGTGGACGACCCGGCGGCGCTCGACCGCTTGCTGTCCTCGCTGCGCTATGTGGGCGGCAACTACAACGATGCAGCCACGTTCAACGCGCTGGGGCGGGCTCTCGGAGAAGCTGCGCGCCCGGCGCACTACCTGGCCATTCCGCCGGCACTGTTTCCAACCGTCATCGAGGGCCTCGGCGCCGCCGGTCTGGCCGCGCAGGCGCGCGTCATCGTCGAGAAGCCGTTCGGCCGCGATCTGGCATCGGCACGCGAACTCAATCGAGTGGCACTCGAGGTATTTCCCGACGACGCAATCTTCCGCATCGATCACTTCCTGGGCAAGGAAGCGGTCATGAACATCCTCTATTTCCGCTTCGCCAATTCGTTCCTCGAACCGATATGGAATCGCAACGGCGTGGCGAGCGTGCAAATCACGCTGGCGGAGAACTTCGGGGTGCAAGGCCGCGGTGCGTTCTACGAAAGTGCTGGCTGCCTGCGCGACGTGGTGCAGAACCACCTGTTTCAGATTGTCGCGTTGCTGGCGATGGAGCCGCCGGCGCGCCGCGGATTTGCGGCAGTGCACGCCGAGAAGGCCAAGGTGTTCCAGGCAATGCGATCGGTACAGCCGGCCGACCTTGTGCGTGGTCAGTACGCCGGCTATCGCGACGAGCCGAAGGTCGCGCAGGACTCGGACGTCGAGACCTACGCTGCCCTGCGGCTGAACATCGATTCCTGGCGTTGGGAAGGCGTGCCGTGGTACCTGCGCTCGGGGAAGTTCCTGCCCGAGACGGCGTGCGAGGTGCTGGTGCGTCTCCAGCCACCGCCACAGCGGCTGTTCGCGGACGCCGTGGCGACTGGCGAGCACGGCAATTACTTTCGGTTCAACCTGTCGCCGCGTTCGATCATCGCGCTGGCTGCCCGTGTCAAGCGGGCCGGCAGGGCGTTCATCGGAGACCAGCGGGAGCTTTGTCTGGTCGAAGACGAAGCCGGTGACGAGACTCCCTACGAACGTCTGCTCGCGGACGCGATGGCCGGCGACGACGCGCTGTTCGCCCGCGAAGACGCGGTCGAGGAGGCATGGACCGTGGTGGGACCGGTGCTCGCGGAGCATCCCCGCGCCATCGTCTACCCGCCGGGCAGCTGGGGTCCCCCCGAGGCGAACCGCCTTATGGCGGCCGACGGCGGCTGGCACAACCCCGAATCGTCGCGCCGCCCCGGCTCGCCCGCGGCTTCATCCCGGACTTCGGTCGCCTCGGATGCGTCGCCTCCCCGCTGAAGCGCTCGCCGCCGAAGATGCGGCGGATCTCTCCGACGACGCGATGCTGGAGAGTCTGCAGCATTCGGCGTTCGACTATTTCGTGAAGACCTCGAACCCTCGAAACGGCTTGGTCGCGGATACCACGCGCGACGGCTCGCCATCGAGCATCGCGGTGGTGGGGTTTGCTCTCTCCGTGTATCCGGTCGCAGTGGAGCGCGGCTGGATCGAGCGCGACGACGCCGTTTTGCGCACCCTCGGCGCCTTGCGTTTTTTCTGGAACAGCGACCAGACTGGTGGCCCGGACGCGACCGGCTATCGCGGTTACTATTTTCACTTTCTCGACATGCATAGCGGCGCGCGGAAGTGGCAGTCGGAGCTCTCGCTCATCGATACCGGATTGCTGCTTGCGGGGATGCTGACCGCTGCGGCCTATTTCACCGCCGCCACGCCAGCCGAGATCGAACTTCGTGAGCTGGCCGATGCCTTGTACCGGCGGGTCGATTGGCGCTGGGCGCAGCGTGATGGCTCGGCGGTGGCGCACGGCTGGAAGCCGGAGTGCGGATTCCTGAGTTACGGCTGGGAGGGCTATAGCGAGGCGCTTCTCCTATATGTTCTCGGCCTCGGGTCGCCGACCCATCCTTTGACCGAAGAAAGCTTCCAGGCGTGGACCGTGACCTATCAGTGGGAAAACCTGTACGGGCACGATTTTCTCTATGCTGGTCCGCTCTTCATTCATCAGTTCTCGCACGCGTGGATCGACTTTCGCGGCATTCGGGACCGGTTCATGCGGGAGAAAAGGTGCGACTATTTCGAGAACAGCCGCCGCGCGACATATGTGCAGCGCGAATACGCCATACGCAATCCTCGCAGCTTCGTCGGCTACGCCGAAGACTGCTGGGGCCTTTCCGCTGGTGACGGCCCGAGCATCGAGCCGCGGACAGTCGCGGGCCGGCGGCAGGGGTTCTACGGCTACGCCGCACGGGGCGCCCCGTACGGGCCCGACGATGGCACCATTGCCGGCCCCTCGGCGCTGGCCTCGCTGGTGTTTGCTCCGGAAATCGCCCTCCCGGTAGTCCGAAAGCTGTATTCGCGGGGTGCGCGCGGTCAGGGCGCGGCGGTGCTTGCGAGCGGCTTCAACCTGACGGTCACGGAGCCCGGACCCGATGGCCGGATGTCCGAAGGCGAGTCCGGCCCCGACGGCTGGTTCTCGGAAGGCGAGTTCGGACTCGATCAGGGGATGATCGTGTTGATGATCGAGAATTTTCGTTCCGGACTGTTGTGGCGCCTGAACCGCCGCAGCACCTACATCCAATCAGGCTTGCGCCGGGCCGGGTTCCGGGGCGGCTGGCTGTAAGCGCGGCGCGCCCGTTAGACCGATGCAGCCCGGCGAGGGCACAGCCGATAGTTCGACCTGGAGCTCTCATGATCTGGAGCGCCTCGCCAACGTGCGCCCGCCCGATTGGCAGAACCCGACGCCAAGCGGCCCATACCACTTGCTGGTCATTGGCGCGGGTCCAGGCGGTCTGGTTGCGGCCCGCGCCGCGGCGTCGCTCGGCGCGAAGGTGGCGCTGATCGAACGCCATTTGCTCGGTGGCGATTGCCTGAATTTCGGATGCATTCCATCGAAAGCGATCATCCGGACCTCGCGCCTCTACGCCGAGATGCGAACAGCGGCAGACTTCGGCGCCGCGCCACCGGCGGATATCCGAGTCGATTTCGCGGCCGCAATGGAGCGTATGCGGCGCATTCGCGCCCGCATCAGCCGCGTCGATTCCGCGCCCCGGATCCGCGCCGACGGGATCGACCTCTATTTCGGCAACGCCCGCTTCGTCGCACCCGATGCGGTCGATGTCGACGGCATTCGTCTGCGCTTCAAAAAAGCGCTGATAGCAACCGGATCGCGACCGGTCGCGCCGACGACTCCAGGCCTTGCCGAAGCCGGCTTCCTCACCAACGAAACCGTGTTCGACCTGAGGGTGCCGCCTCGAAGCTTGCTCGTCATCGGCGGCGGACCGCTGGGCTGCGAACTGGCGCAGGCCTTCTGTCGCCTCGGCACGCGAACCATCATCTCCCACTCCGAACCGCTGTTTCTGCCCAAGGAAGAACGCGACGCCGCTCAGATGGTATCCGATGCTCTGGCCCGCGACGGCGTCGAGATCCATCTGAACTGCACAGTCGTCAAGGTTCGCGTGGAAGGCGGCCGGAAGATCGTCGAGATGGTCAACGACGGCAACGTCAGGACATCGGCAGTCGATGAGATTTTGACCGGGATCGGCCGCGTGCCCGCGGTTGAGGGGCTGGGTCTGGAGGCTGCAGGCGTTGCCTGCGACGCCGAGGCAGGGGTCCACGTAGATGACTTCCTGCGTACCAGCAATCGGCGCATTTATGCCGCGGGAGACGTTTGCCTCGAACATAAATTCACCGACACGGCAGATGCCTCGGCTCGCATCGTGGTTCAGAATGCCCTGTTTCTCGGCCGCAAGAGAATGAGTGCGCTGACCATTCCATGGTGCACCTACACCGACCCGGAAATCGCCCACGTCGGCATCTACGTGCGACAGGCGCGGGAACGCAATATCCCGGTGAAGACGTTTACGGTCCCTATGCACGATGTCGATCGCGCGATCGCCGATGGCGAGGAAGAAGGCTTCGTGAAAATCCACGTTCGGGAAGGCACCGACACGATTCTTGGTGCCACTATCGTCGCTCGGCACGCCGGAGAAATGATCAACGGCATTTCACTCGCGATGGTCGCGGGGATCGGCTTGCGGACGCTGGCCGGTGTGATCCATGCCTATCCAACCCAGGCCGCGGCGATAAAGATGGCGGCGGACGCCTATACCCGGTCTCGGCTGTCGCCGCTGCTGAGCTGGTGGTTGCGGAAATGGCTCAATCGATAAACTGCCGCGAAGGAATGCAGTCGATGGCCGCGTCGTATGCGATTGTTGGTGCCGAATCAAAACCAGGCGCGAATCCCCACGACCAAGGCCCATCCCCCGGGCGCTTCGCCGCGTTCTCGCGCGAACTGAGCAGTTTCGCCATAGCGTTTCTGCCACGACACGCCAATGTAGGGGGCAAGTTCGCGCTTGATCTCATAGCGCAAACGCACGCCGAGTTCGAGGTCGTTCAAGCCGGACCCGACCCCCTGATTTTTCACTTCTTGCAGCGCGACATTGGTGGCGAAGCGCGGCTGCAGAATCCAGCGTTGGGTCAGCAATAGGTCGTACTCCAGTTCTGCTCGCGCGGCGACGTCGCCGCGCTCGCTGACGAAGGCTGCCGCCTGCACTTCGAACCGATAGGGGGCGAGCCCTTGTATTCCGAACACCGCATGACTGCTCGATGGGCCGCCCGATAACGGCTTGAAGTAGCGTACGCCCGCCTGCAGGTCCCAGAACGGCGCCACCAGTCGGCCGTATAGAACCTGCACATCGAAATCCTCCAGCTTTCCCTTATAGGTTTTCGTGCCTTCCGTGTTCACCCACACCCTGTTGTAGTCGCCGCCGATCCATCCCAGTCCATTGAAGCGAAGGGCATCCGCGCTCCCCTTGCCTCCGGTGTAGCGACTCGTCGTGTGCTCGAATTGATCGATCAAGACGAAACTGCGGATGGGGCTGTCTTCCACCGGAGAGATTTCTTTCGCTTCCGTAGCCGTCATCGTCACCGCGCAGATCATCAAGATCGCCGCCATGCCGGGCGCCCGGTCGTTCTTGGACCAGGGATTCACGAGCGCGCCCCGCTTTTCGGAGCGGGTACCGATATCACCCGGAACATGCCGAGTTCCATATGAAAGAGCAAATGGCAGTGAAAGGCCCACTCGCCGGGCTCGTCGGGCTGGACATCGAACGAAAGGCGTTCGCCCGCTTTCACATTGATCGTGTGCTTCAACGGCCGTTTCGCGCCCGCGCCGTTCTCCAGCATCATCCACATGCCGTGCAGGTGCATCGGGTGGTCCATCATCGTGTCGTTCACGAAGGTGACGCGAAGACGCTCGCCGAAACCGAACGGGATCGGCGTTTTTGCTTCGGCGTATTTCTTGCCATCGAACCCCCAGATCTGGCGCTCCATGTTGCCGGTGAGATGCAGCTCGATCTCGCGCGCGGGCACTCCTTCCGGCCCGTCTGCGGACAACCGGCGCAAGTCGCCATACAGCAATACCCGCCTGCCGGCATCGCCCAGGCCGGTGCCGGGGTCGTTGATTCGACTGACCGGCATT
>JANMWG010000076.1:0-1630 GCA_031393885.1 Betaproteobacteria bacterium
GGGGAGACGACGACGTAGAGGCCGTTGCCTCCGTCGCTGACCTTGTACGCCCTCTCTCCTGGCTGCAGTTCCCGCAGCTTGGCTTCCGTCAATCCTTGAAGCGACTTCACGCCGGCGTGCCCGGCGCGAGCCCGTTCCAAAGAGGTGTCCATGAGTTCCCGATCCGTCCCTTGTCGCAGGACCGGAAACCGTCATCGGCTCTGACGGTATCGCGGAAGGCCTGTCAGCCTAGGTGCTCGGCTACCGTCAGGTCAACCGACAGGACGCCTGGGGCGTCCCTGGATCAGCTGGGACATTGGAAGACGCTAAGTCGGTGTCCTTACAGCAGAATCAGGTTGCCCTGGGATGCGCCGAGACACCCTGGGACGATCTTGACTTACTCCCACTCGATCGTCGCCGGCGGCTTCCCCGAGATATCGTAGACCACGCGGTTGATGCCGCGCACTTCATTGATGATGCGGTTCGACACGGTGGCCAGCAGCTCATGCGGCAGTGGCGCCCACGATGCCGTCATGAAGTCCTGAGTCACGACCGCGCGCAAGGCCACCACATGCTCGTATGTCCGACTGTCGCCCATGACCCCGACCGACCGCACCGGCAGGAACACGGCAAAGGCCTGCGAGGTGCGGTCGTACCAGTCGTTGCGGCGCAGTTCTTCGATGAAGATGGCGTCGGCCCGACGCAGCAAGTCAGCGTATTCGCGCTTGACCTCGCCGAGGATGCGCACGCCCAGCCCCGGGCCGGGAAACGGATGACGAAACACCATCTCGCGCGGCAGGCCCAGTGCAAGGCCGAGCGCGCGCACTTCATCCTTGAACAGTTCGCGCAGCGGTTCGAGCAGTTTCAGGTGCAGCGTCTCGGGCAGGCCACCGACGTTGTGGTGCGACTTGATGTTGTGGGCCTTGCCGGTCTTGGCGCCGGCAGACTCGATGACATCCGGGTAGATGGTGCCCTGCGCCAGCCACCTGGCATTGGCGAGCTTCGCGGATTCGCGCTGGAATACCTCGACGAACAGGCGACCGATGATCTTGCGCTTGGCTTCGGGGTCGTTGACGCCGGCGAGAGCGCCGAGAAAGTCGGCTGAGGCATCGACGTGGATCACCTTCACGCCGAGATTGCGCGCGAAGGTCTCCATGACCTGCTCGGCTTCGTTCAGCCGCAGCAGGCCGTTGTCGACGAACACGCAGGTGAGGCGTGAGCCGATGGCGCGGTGGATGAGCGCCGCCGCCACGGACGAATCGACGCCGCCGGAAAGCCCGAGCAGCACTTCATCGTCGCCTGTCTGGGTGCGGATGCGTTCGACGGCCTCGTTCACATAGTCCGGCATGTTCCAGCCGCGGTCCGCGCCGCAGATGTCATGCACGAAGCGATCGAGCATGGCCTGGCCGCGCGGGGTATGCGTGACCTCCGGATGAAACTGGATGCCGTAGAAGTGGCGCGATTCGTCGGCCATGCCGGCGATGGGCGTCGATGCATTGCTCGCGATCACCTTGAAGCCGGTGGGCAGCGTCTCGACCTGGTCGCCGTGGCTCATCCAGACATCGAGCAGGCCGTGGCCGACATCGTTGATCCGGTCCTGGATGTCGCGCAGCAGCTCGGAATGGCCGCGTGCGCGCACTTCCGCATAGCC
>JANMWG010000185.1:0-4761 GCA_031393885.1 Betaproteobacteria bacterium
ACGCGGTGCAACCCGCGCCATTGCGACTTACGGCAGTGCGAAGACCTTCAGCACGCCGGAATCCTTCGGCATGCTCTTCCACGGCTCGCCCCACAGGTCGCCATAGCCGTCGCCGACCAGGCTGCCCCAACCGGTCATGACGGCAACGAACTGCTTGCCGCCAGCGGTGTAGGAGATGGTGCCGCCGTTGCTGCCCTGGCCGTTGTTATGGCTCCAGAGCTTCTTGCCAGTGGACGCATCGTAGGCGGTGAACATGCCATCGGCTTCCGGCACGAACAGGAGGTTGCCGCCAGTCGAGAGCAGGCCACCGTGCGGAACCGCGCCCGGGTACTTGATCTCGAATTTGACGACGCCGGTGACGGGATCGCGGGCACGGATGTGACCGAACGGTTTTTCCGTGCCGGGACCGTGCATCGTGAAGTTGGCACCGATGTTGAGCTGTACCACCGGCTCGGTGATCGGTTCGGTCTTGACGATGTCGAGATCCATACACCACTCGAAACCGACCTTGTACATCAGGTTGGTCTTCGGGCTGTAAGTGCCGGCATTCCAGCTATAGCCCCCGGCGATGGCGGGGCAGAGGTTCACGTGCTTGCCTTCGGCGGGGTCCCAGCGTCCGACCAGTTCGCCGGTCGGCGTGATGTCCTTGACGAAGTTGATGGCGTCGACGCCCTTGTACACATTGACCGGCTTGCCGGTCGCGCGGTCGAAGACGAACACGAAGCCGCTCTTGCTCGGATGCACGACGTATTTCTTGCCGGCCTTCTCGATCATCATGAATTCGCCCTGAGCGGGGTCGAAGTCCCAGGCGTCGTGCGGCAGCACCTGGTGGAAGCTCTTGAGCGCGCCCGTGTCGGGGTTGAGCTGCAGCACCGACGAGGTGTAGAGGTTGATGCCCGGACGCGGGCCTTCGGTCATGTACTTGGAGCCGGCCCAGTCGTACAGCGGCGCCGGGTTGGCGGTGCCCCACCAGACGGTGTCGCTCTCGGCGTCGTAGCTGCCGGCCATCCAGCCGCCGCCACCACCCGTTTTGTAAGAGTCGCCGCCCCAGGTGTTGCGGGCATCGGACGACGTGCCTTCGTTGCCGCCGGCGGTCTTGAACTCCCAGACCTTCTCGCCGGTCTTGGCGTTGATGCCGAAGATCGGACCGCGATCGGGCCACTCGCCGCCCTGGGCACCGATGATGATCTTGTCCTTGACCAGCAGGGGCGCGCCGGTGAAGCCGACCGTCAGCTTCTCGGAGTTGACCAGCTTGGTTTCCCACTTGAGAACGCCGGTCTTGGCGTCGATGGCGGCCAGCTTGCCGTCGAGGGTGCCGATGTAGATGTTGCCGTAACCCGCCGCAATGCCGCGGTTGTACGGCGAGTGCGTCTGGCGGGCGACCAGGTCCTCATTCAGCTTCTGCTTGTAGGTCCAGATCATCTTGCCGGTGGCACCGTCGAGCGCGTAAATCTGGTTGTAGGGGCTCGAGTAGTAAAGAATGCCGTCGATGGCAAGCGGCATGCCCTGCAGGCCGCGGTTGGCGCGTGACGCGACATGCGACCAGGCTTCCTGCAGCTTGCCGACGTTGCCGGCATTGATCTGGTCGAGCGCGCTGTAGTGCCACGACTTGTAGGAGCCGTGGTAACTCATCCAGTTGCCCGGCTCCTTGTCGGCGTTGAGCAGGCGGTTGCTGTCGACATCGGCAGCATACGCACCACCGCAGGCCAGCAGCGCGGCCGAAATCGCCGTTGCCAGGACCGCAGGTACGAAACGCGAATTGACTCTCATGTTGTGACTCCTCCCACAATGTTTTTGGAGACTACGGTGTCCGCTCGGAATCCCGGTGTGTAGCCCGGAGTGTCCCGATCATGGCTCGGTGCAAATAAAGCGCCTATCGGACTAACCGCCAATTCTCGGGATGTTTTCCGGTACCGTCAAGGGAAACGAACCCCTGTCACACCAGGAATATTCCCCCCGGACAAGGTGGTCGCCAAATCTGCGCTTGACTGGCCAAAGCCCCCGACCGACTATCGGTTTTTCGCTGGATGCCGAGCACGCGCGGGGTGCGCCAATGCCGGATCCTTTTCCTGGCTGCATGACGGAAAGGTGATTCATGGCCAACGCCACCCTGCTCGACCTCGTCCCCGAATTGCTCGCGGCCATCAAGCTCCTGTCGGGCTATCCGATTCCGGAGCGACTGCCCGAGATGCATCTGGTCAGCCCGCTCGAGATCCAGCAGATGATCTGCAAGGGCAACTGCGGCATCAAGGCGTTCTACCTGCCCGGCAAGGGCATCTTCGTGAGCAACGCGATCGGCTCGTTCGAAGGCGCGTTCGCCCGCTCCGTGGTGCTGCACGAACTGGTGCACCACCTGCAAGAGGTCAGCGGCAAGTTCGACATGGTCGCCGACAAGTGCGACCGCTGGTATTCCCGGGAGCGCGAGGCCTACGAGGTGCAGAACGCCTACCTGCGGCAGGAGGGTGAACCGCGTCGTTTCCTGCTCGATTCGCTGCCCCACATGTGCGGCGACCGGGACAAATAGCGCAAACCGGGAGGCGACCGGGGGGCGCCGAGACCGCCGGCACATGGCATAGCGCCACCCTCTGTTACCATTGCATGGCCGCGGCCCTGTGGGCCATGGCGCTGTCTTGTTGTCGCCCAGAACCGGAGAAATTTTCGGTCGCACCGGTGGCGCCATGCAGGTTCGGGGCGAGCGCAAAGTCCACGACGCCCCTCCGAGCCTGCGGTGGTGTGCCCACCGGCAATCGCGACCCATTCGTCACCCATGTGGATTGTCCAGCTTGCCCTGCGCCGCCCGTACACGTTCATTGTGCTGGCGCTCCTGGTCTTGATCATCGGCCCGCTGTCCATCATGCGGATGCCCACGGACATCTTCCCCAACATCAACATTCCGGTCGTCAGCATCATCTGGCGCTACAACGGCCTGGCCACCGAGGAGATGGAAGGCCGCATCGTCTCCAACTTCGAGCGCGGCATGTCGGCCACGGTCAACGACATCGAGCGCATCGAGTCGCAGACCTTCAACGGTGTGGCGGTGGTCAAGGTTTTCTTCCACGGCGGTGCCAACCTGCCCTCGTCGCTCGCGCAGATCATCGCGATCGCGCAGACGGTCATCGGCGGTTTTCCGCCGGGCACGGTACCGCCGCTGATCCTCACTTACAACGCCTCGACGGTGCCGATCCTGCAGCTCGCGCTGTCGAGCAAGACGCTCGGCGAGCACGAGATCTTCGATCTCGCCAACAGCTTCATGCGCACCCAGCTCGCCACGGTGCAGGGCGCGGTGATGCCCTACCCCTACGGCGGCAAGTTCCGCTCGGTGATGGTGGACATCGACTCGCGCGCGCTGCAGGCCAAGCACCTGTCGGCGCTCGACGTGGTCAACGCCGTCAACGCCCAGAACCTCATCCTGCCCACCGGCACCGCCAAGATCGGGTCGCTCGAATACGACGTGGCCCTGAACGGCAGCCCGCGCACCATCGCGGAGCTGAACGCCCTGCCGATCCGCAGCGGCGACAACGGCACGATCTACATTCGCGACGTCGCCCAGGTTCACGACGGCTTCCAACCGCAGACCAACATCGTACGGCAGGACGGCCAGCGCGCCGTGCTGGTCAACATCCTCAAGTACGGCACCGCGTCGACTCTCGACATCGTCGATCGCGTGCAGGCCGAAATACCGAAGATGCGCGCCGGCCTGCCGCCCGACCTCGAAATCAAGACCGCGGTCGACCAATCGCTGTTCGTACGCGCCGCGGTGGATGGCGTGGTGCGCGAAGCCATCCTCGCCGGCTGCCTCACCGCGCTGATGATCCTGCTGTTCCTCGGCAGCTGGCGCAGCACGCTGATCATCGCGGTCACCATTCCGCTCGCGATCCTCACCTCGATCATCGCGCTGTTCGCGCTCGGCGAGACCATCAACATCATGACCCTGGGTGGCCTCGCGCTCGCGGTGGGCATCCTGGTGGACGACGCGACTGTCGCCATCGAGAACGTTACCCAGCACCTGGAGCGCGGCAAGCCGCTCGACCAGGCCATCCTCGACGGCGCGCAGGAAATCGCCATCCCGACCTTCGTGTCGACGCTGGCGATCTGCATCGTGTTCGTGCCCATGTTTCTGCTGACCGGCGTGGCGCGGTACCTGTTCGTGCCGCTCGCCGAAGCGGTGGTGTTCGCGATGCTGGCGTCGTATGTGTTCTCGCGCACGCTGGTGCCGACGCTCGCCAAGTATCTCCTGCGCGCCGGCCTGCTCGACGAGCACGGCCATCCGAAGGCGAGCCGCAATCCGTTCGTGCGATTCCACCTCGCGTTCGAGCGGGGTTTCGAAGCCATGCGCGATGCCTATCGCGATCTGCTCGATCGCTGCGTGCGGCATCGCAAGGTCTTCACGCTGCTATTCCTCGGCGCGTGCGTCGGCTCGATGGCGCTGCTGCCCTGGGTCGGGCGCGACTTCTTCCCGACCGTCGACGCCGGCCAGTTCAAGCTGCACGTACGGGCCAAGACCGGCACCCGCATCGAGGAAACCGCACGCCTTTGCGACGAGGTCGAGACCGAGCTGCGCCGGCTCATTCCCGAAGCCGAGATCGCCACCATCATCGACAACATCGGTCTGCCGCTGTCCGGCACCAATATGTCGTACAACATGTCGGGCACCATCGGCGCGGCCGACGCCGACATCCAGGTCGCGTTGAAACCGGGGCATGCGCCGACCGCCGGCTACCTCAAGCTGCTGCGCGCCGAGCTGCCGGAAAAGTTTCCGGG
>JANMWG010000095.1:0-3509 GCA_031393885.1 Betaproteobacteria bacterium
ACCTACTACCCCATCCTGATGGAGTTCTACGAGCGCGGCGGGTTCGCCGAGGCACGCTTGCAGTGGACCGGCCCGACGGTCGCTTCGCGCACGGCGATTCCCACCACCAACCTGTTCACCTGCCTGCCGGCCACGCTCGACAACTTCGCCGTAGTCCCGGGAGCGAGTCCGGCCAGCACCTGCGCCGCGCGCAACGTGCAGATCACCGCGCGCGATGCCGCCAACCAGACCATCACGTCGTACCTCGGGACGGTCACCGTCAGCACCAGCACCGGCCGCGGTGACTGGTCGCGGGTCAGCGCCAACGGCGCGCTCTCCGATCCCACGGTCGACGATGGCATCGTCTCGTACACCTTCGCCGTGGCCGACGCGGGCGCCATCACCCTCGCCCTCGCGCACACGCTGGCGCAGACGGTCGTCATCAGCGTGACCGACGCCCTGGTGCCGGCCGCGACCCGCACCGCGTCGGTCACCTTCAGCGACAACGCGTTCGTGTTCTCGGAAGATCTCGCGAGCCGTATCGTCGGCAGCTATGTCGCTGTCGCCGGGTGCGACCATGACATTCGCGTCACCCTGGTGCGGCGCGATCCCGCGACCGGCAACCAGTGCGGCACCGCGACCAGCTATGCCGGGTCGCGCACGCTGAAGGCGTCGATCGGTCGCGATGCCGCCGACCCCGGTGGCGCCACGCCCGCGATCGGCGCGACCGCGATTCCCAATGCCGCGGCGACGGCCCCGGTCGCGCTGACCTTCACCGCGGGTGTCGCCAACTTCAGCCTCGCCACCACCGACGTCGGCAAATATTCCCTGACGCTGACCGATGACACCGGCAGCGTGTTTCCGACCACGGTCAGCGGCAGCTCCAGCGTGTTCACCGTACGGCCGTTCGGACTCCATGCCACGGTGACCGGCAATCCGGGCGCCAGCACCCCGGGCGGCAACATCCTCACCAGCGCGGGCACGTCGTTCGCCGGTTCCGTGCGCGGCGTGCGCTGGCAGTCGGCCGACGACGCCGACAACGACGGCGTGCCCGACACCGGCGCCAACCTCGCGGACAACCTCGCAACCAGCCGCTATGCGTGGGCGACGACACTGTCGGCGGCGGCGCCGTTCGAACCGTCGGCGGGTGTGCTGGGCATCCTGAGTGGCGGCACGCTGGTGGCCGACGGCTTCTCCGGTGGCTGCGCCGGCTGCACCGGCTCGCCGGCCCTGAGCACGCTCTCCTACAGCGAGGTCGGCAGTTTCACGCTGCGGGCCGCCGCGAGCGGCTTCCTCGGCACGGCCGGCGTCGACCTCACCGATGTGGACGGCTTCGTGGTGGGGCGTTTCACGCCGTTCGATTTCGGCATCGCCTACAACACGCCGCGTTTCGACCCTGGTTGCACCGTCGGGACCTTCACCTATGTCGGCCAGCCGTTCGTCTACGCCAGCGGCAACACGTCGCGAATGACGCTGACCGCCCGCAACCGTGCGGCCGGCGTGACCCGCAACTATCGCGGCACCTGGTGGAAGATCACCAACACGTCGTTACGTCCGGCCGCCTACGACACCCAGGCCGAACGCTACGCAGCGCTGACGGGCAGCCTCGATCTGTCGCGCCTGCCCGATACCTTGTCCGACCCCGCGATCGTCGACAACGGCGACGGCACCGGCACCCTGACCTTCGCGTCCGGCACCGGGCTCGCGTTCATCCGGTCGACGCCGGTGGCACCGTTCAACGCCGAGATTGCCCTTGCCCTCAACGTGGTCGATGGCGACAACATCGCGTTCGCCGGCAACCCGGCGCGCTTCGGCACCGCCACGGCGGGCAATGGCATCGCTTTCACGGCGAGTGCCAAGCAGATGCGCTTCGGGCGCTTGCGCATCGGCAACGCGCTCGGTTCACCGGTACTGCCGTTGCCGGTGCCGATCCGCACCGAGTACTGGAACGGCAGCGGCTTCATCGTGAATACCCAGGACAGTTTCACCCGTCTCACCAGCACCGACCTGGCGTTCGGCAACTGGAGCGGCGCGCTTGCCGCCACCACCTGCGCGACCGCCGGCGCGTCGACCGGTGCCGGTGGCGTCGTCGTCACCGCGGGTGTGGCCGCTTTCCGGCTGGCTGCGCCGGGCGCCGGACGCACCGGCTCGGTCGATCTCACGGCCAACCTGGGCGCGAGCGCCACCGGGTCGACCTGCACCGCTGCCGGTGCCGCCGCCTCGGCCGCCACCACCGCCGTGCGCTCGTGGCTGCTCGGCGACTGGGCCGGGGCCGGCTATGTCACCAACCCATCGGCGCGGGCGAGTTTCGGCCGCTACACCAACACCCCGGAACTGATCTACCGGCGGGAGAGTTACTGAGGGATTGCCGTCTTTTCGAGGCCGCGCAGTGCCTTCCGCCCCCGGCATCTTCGTGGACGCACGGGAATAAATTCGTTGCGTGGGTCGTGCGTTCTTGTTAGAAAGCGGACCAACGACAACCGTTGCAGTTTTGTTTCCGTCCCAGTGCAGGCCCAACCCCGCCCGGTGTTGTCGAGACTGAAAAAGAAGCACTCCGCCGCGCCCCGATGCGCGGTCTGCGTCAATCCGCGCCACATCGACTGGGCGCAGATCTCCCGGATCGGCCAGGGCCGCCCGGTCGTGAAACTGTTCTCTTCGGCGCCGGTCAGGGCCGGGCTGCCCGAGGAACTCGCCGGGCTCCGCAAGCAGGGCGGACTCGATCGCTTCCGCATCACCACGCTGCTCGAACCGCGCCGCTATCAACTGCACCTGATCGACGCTCCCGATGTTCCGGAAGCCGAACTCCAGGCCGCTGTCCGCTGGCGCCTCAAGGACCTCATCGACTATCCGCCCGACGCCGCGACGGTCGACGTGCTGCCGGTGCCATCCGAGCACGACGTGGGTTCGCGAGCGAAGCAGGTGTTCGCGGTTTCCGCCCGCAACGATGACATCGCGGCCTGCATGCGACTGTTCGATGAAGCCGGACTGGCGCTCGGTATCATCGACATTCCGGAACTGGCGCAGCGCAATGTCGCGGCGCTGTACGAAGAGGGCGCACGCGGGCTCGCGTTGCTCGGCTTCGGCGATGTCGGCGGGCTGCTCACCATCACCGCCGGCGGCGAGCTTTACGTCGCGCGCAACCTCGAAGCCACCAGCGCGCAGATCGAAACCGCCGCCGGCGACGTCCGGGCCACGTTGTTCGAGCGCATCGTGCTCGAGCTGCAGCGCTCGCTCGATCACTTCGATCGCCAGTTCGGCGGCCTGCCGGTGGTGCGACTGCTGCTCGCGCCGGTGCCCGGCGCCGAACCGCTGCGGCAGCATCTTGCCGACAACCTCTATCTGCCGGTCGAGCTGCTCGACCTGACACAGGTTCTGGACCTGCAGGCGGTGCCGGCGCTCGCGCAACCCGAAGTCCAGGCCCGTGCGCTTCACGTGATCGGCGCCGCCCTGCGCGACATCGCCCCGGACCCGGCGCGATGAGCCGCCAGATCAACCTTTTCAATCCGGCCGTGCTGCCGCGGCGGGCGCTG
>JANMWG010000113.1:0-12131 GCA_031393885.1 Betaproteobacteria bacterium
GGCGATCACGCGCCAGTCGCGCCACAGGCAGCGCGCGGCCGAACGGATATCGTCATCGCTCACCAGCACCACCTCGTGCAGATGCTGCCGCAGGATCGGAAACGCCACCGAGCCCACGCGCCGCGCACCCAGCGAATCGGCGGCCACGCCGCTCACGTCCACGTCGACCGGCTCGCCCGCCGCGAGCGCCGCATGCAGGGCACACGACGTTTCCGGTTCCACGCCCACGACCCTGGTGCGGCCGCCGTACCAGGCCGCGATGCCGCCGATGAAACCGCCGCCACCCACGGCAACCAGCACCGTGTCGATGTCGGCCCGCTGCTGCTCCAGTTCCATGGCCATGGTGCCCTGCCCGGCCACCACCTCCGGCTGATCGTAGGCGTGCACCACGACCGCCCCGGTTTCGGCCTGACGCACCTGACTGGCGGCGAAGGCATCGGCGTACACAGCGCCGACTTGATTCACGACGGCACCCAGCTCACGCAATCGTGCGACCTTGATCGCGGGGGCGATCATCGGCACGAAAATCTCCGCCCGATGGCCCAGCCGCTGCGCGGCCCAGGCGACGGCCAGGCCGTGATTGCCGCCCGAAGCGGCGATCACGCCGGCGGCCGGGATGGTCACGGACAACATGCGGTTCAGCGCGCCGCGCGGCTTGAACGAGCCGGTGTGCTGCAGGCATTCGAGCTTGAGCACGATCTCGCCCGCTGTGCCAAAACCACGCGACTCGACATCGACCACCGGCGTTCGGCGCACATGCCCGGCAATGCGCTGCGCGGCCGCCTCGATCGCGGCACGGTCGACCATGCCGGGTCAGGCGGTCGCCGTGGCGAGCGCCTCTTCGAGCGCTGCGACGATCTCGCGTTCCGGCTGCGCGCCGGACAGGCCGAAGCGCTGATCGATCACGAAGAACGGCACGCCCGATACCCCCATCCGTTGAGCGGCGGCTTCTTCGGCACGCACCTCCTCAGCCCCTTCGGTCGTCCCGAGAAAAGCGAGCGCCGCCTCGCCGTCGAGACCAGCGCTTGCGGCAATGCCCGCCAGCACCGCGTCCGAGGTGAGATCGCTCTGCTCCAGGAAATAACCGCGAAACAGGGCTTCGACCAGATCGCCCTGACGCCCGGACCCCATGGCCCACGCGATCAGGCGATGCGTCTGCACGGTGTTGGGCTGGATCTGCATGCGATCGAAGGCGAAGGGGATGCCGACTTCGGCACCGGCAGCCTCGACCCGCGCGTAGATCTGCTTCGCGCGTTCAGGGCCGCCGAACTTGTCGGCGAGGTATTGCTGCCGGTCCATGCCGGTGCGCGCCATGGTCGGGTTGAGTTCGAACGGGTGCCAGATCACGGTCGGCGGTTCGCCGGGATGCGCCTGTTCCCACAGCGTGAGGGCGGCTTCGAGGCGGCGCTTGCCGATATAGCACCAGGGGCAGACAACGTCGGAGATCACATCGATGGCGATAGGCATGGGAGTCCTTTCGGGGATGGGATGCTGTGCAATGGACATCATGGTGGCACATCGGGCACACGCGGTTCTATCTGTACTTCCTGATTCGCGCCATCGCCGAGCTTCCCTCACCCTCGGTCCCTCTCCCGGGGGGAGAGGGAAGACTACTGCGCCCTTCTCCCTCCGGGAGAAGGGTCGGGGATGAGGGAAGCCTCGCTTGCAACCGGGCGCTATCATGCGGACAGAAAATCATCCCCTCGAACCCCAGTGAGCCAGTACCTCCGCCCCGCCGACCTGCCGACCGCGCTGGATGCATTGCGATCGCATTCCTATGTCGTGCTGGCCGGCGGCACCGATCACTATCCGGCGCGGGTCGGCAAACCCCTGACCGACGACGTGCTCGACCTGGGTGCACTGACCGAACTGCGCGGCATCGTCGAGCATCCGGATCACTGGCGCATCGGCGCGATGACCACCTGGACCGATGTGCTCGAAGCCGCCCACCTGCCGCCGCTGTTCAACGGGCTGCGCCTGGCCGCGCGCGAGATCGGTGGGGTCCAGATCCAGAACGCCGGCACGCTCTGCGGCAATCTGTGCAATGCCTCGCCCGCCGCCGATGGCGTGCCGCCGTTGATGGCACTCGGCGCCCGCGTCGAGTTGCGCTCGGCCGCCGCGACCGGGACGCTGGCCCTGGAGGATTTCATCCTGGGGCCGCGCCATACCGCGCTTCGGCCAGACCAGATCATGACGGCGATCCTGGTGCCGAAACCCGCCGGTACGGCGGCCGGCCATTTCCTCAAGCTCGGCGCGCGCCGCTATCTGGTGATCTCGATCGCGATGGCCGCAGGCGTGATCGAACTCGACGACGCCCGCATCGTGACCGGAGCGCGAGTGGCGGTCGGATCATGTTCGCCAGTGGCGCGGCGCCTGCCGGCGCTCGAAGCCGCATTGCTGCACCGACCTGCCGACGCCCGGCTCGGTGCCGTGGCCGACGCTTCGCAACTGGCGCCACTGGCACCGATCGACGATGTCCGGGCATCGCAGGAATACCGGCTGGACGCCACGCTCACCCTGTTGCGCCGGCTGCTCGACGAACTGGGCGCCCGCGCGTGAACGACATCGGCCTGCCGGACACGGTCACCGCCTTCACGGTCAATGGCCGCGACGTGACCGCGAGCGCGGCACCGGGATCACGGCTCGCCGATGTCCTGCGCGACGAACTGCGCCTCACCGGCACCAAGATCGGTTGCAATGCCGGCGACTGCGGCAGTTGCACGGTGCTGCTCGACGGCCGCCAGGTCTGTGCCTGCCTGACGCCGCTGGCGCGAGTCGCGGGACGCCACGTCACCACCGTCGAGGGGCTGGCACAGGGCGGCATCCTGACGCGGGTGCAGATCGCCTTCCATCGCCATCTGGGCGCGCAGTGCGGCATCTGCACGCCCGGCATGCTGATCGCCGCCACCGACTTGCTGGCCCGTCATCCGCAGCCGACCGAAGCGCAGGTGATGGACGGACTCGGCGGCGTGCTGTGCCGCTGCACCGGCTATCGCAAGATCATCGACGCCGTGCTCGCCGCGGCGCACGCCGTTGTGATGCCTGAGCAGCCCGCGTGCGGCCAGGCGCTGGGCAGCAGCGCCGCCAAGGTGGACGGCATCGCCAAGATCACCGGGGCCGACCGCTTCGGCGCCGACGCCATTCCCGTCGGCGCACTCTGGCTGCGGGTGGTGCGCTCGCCGCACGCGCGTGCGCGCTTTACGCTCGGCGACATGGGTGCGGTACTCGCGGCACATCCCGGTCTGGTGAGAATCCTCTGTGCCCGTGATGTGCCCTTCAACGGCTATGGCGTCTACCCCACCATCAAGGACCAGCCGGTGCTGGCCGACGGCGAAGTGCGCTATCGGGGCGAGGCGGTGATCGCGCTGGTGGGAACGCGGCAGGCGGTGGAGGCGATCGACGATGCCGCGTTGCCGATCGCATGGACGATCGATGCACCGGTGATCGGCATCGATGCCGCGCGCGCGGCCGATGCGGCGCTGGTGCAGGCCGACAAGCCCGGCAACTTTCTGGTCGAAGGCCGGGTCCGCTGCGGTGACGCGGCGGCAGCGATGAGTGCGTGTGCCGCCGTCGCCGATGGCACGTTCGAAACCAGCTTCGTCGAACATGCCTACATCGAACCCGAGGCCGGCTTCGCGCGCCGCGTGGGCGACAGGATCGAGGTCGTCGTCACCACTCAGACGCCTTACATGGACCGCGACGAAGTCGCGAGCGTGCTGCGGCTCGCCCCCGCGCAGGTGCGCATCGTGCCCACCGCGTGTGGCGGCGGCTTCGGTGGCAAGCTCGACCTGTCGGTGCAGCCGCTGGTCGCGCTCGCCGCGTGGCTGCTCGACCGGCCCGTGGCGTGCGTGTACACCCGCCCGGAAAGCCTGATGGCCAGCACCAAGCGCCATCCTGCGCGCGTGCGCGCGCGCTTCGGCGCCGATGCCGATGGCTACCTTCAGGCTGTGGAAGTGGATGCCGTGTTCAACACCGGCGCCTACGCGAGCTGGGGGCCGACCGTGGCCAACCGGGTGCCGGTTCATGCCATGGGGCCTTATCGCGTGCCGAACGTGAACACGCGCGGACACGCCTATCTCACCAACGAACCGGTGGCGGGTGCCTTTCGCGGCTTCGGCGTGCCGCAGGCGACGATCGCCCACGAGACCTTGCTCGATGACATCGCGTTGCAGCTCGGCCTGGACCGGCTCGAGATCCGGCGGCGTAATGCGTTGCGCGCCGGCCACACCACAGCGACCGGACAGTTGCTGGAGGCAAGCTGCGGGCTGGTGCAGTGCCTGGATGCCTTGCAACCGCACTGGACCCGGGCACTGGATGACGCGGGTACGCACAACGCGTTGCAACAGCGAACGCGACGCGGCGCCGGCATCGGCTGCATGTGGTACGGCATCGGCAACACCGCGCTGTCGAATCCATCGACGATGCGGGTCGGCATCGCCCGCGACGGTGCGGTCACGCTCTACAACGGCTGCGCCGACATCGGCCAGGGCACCAACACCACCATGCTGCAGGTGTGCGCCGACGCGGTCGGACTGCCGATGGCGCAGTTCGGCTACGTGATGGGCGACACCGATCGCACGCCCGACGCCGGCAAGTCGTCGGCTTCACGGCAGGCGTTCGTCTCCGGCAAGGCGGCCGAACTCGCCGGGCGCGACCTGCGGCGCCGCATCCTCGCGCTCGCCGGCGTCGCCGAACCCGCGACGCTGTCTCTCGTCAACGACCAGCTTCTGATCGACGACAATCACGATCAGCACGCGATCGATCTGCCCACGCTCACCGCCGACGAACGCGGCGACGTGCTCATCGGCAGCGGTCGCTTCGATCCGCCAACGACGCCCCTGGATGCCGACGGTCAGGGCATTCCCTATGCGACCTACGGCTTCGCGGCGCAGATCGCCATCGTCGACGTCGACCTCGACCTGGGCACCACAACGGTGGTGCGCATGGTCGCCGCTCACGACGTCGGGCGCGCGCTGAATCCGCAGCAGGTCGAAGGCCAGATTCACGGCGGCATCGCGCAGGGCCTGGGCATGACCCTGATGGAGGAATACCTCGCCGGCCGCACCGAGAACCTGCACGACTATCTCATTCCCACCATCGGCGATATCCCGCCGATCGAAACCATCCTGATCGAGGATCGCGAACCGCTCGGGCCGGGCGGCGCCAAGGGTGTCGGTGAGCCGGCGCTGATCGCGACGCCACCGGCGATCCTCGGCGCCATCCGGCATGCCACCGGCGTGCGTGTCACCCGCGTGCCGGTGTTGCCGCACCGGCTGCGCGCCGCGCTGCGCAACCTCGACACCAACGCTTGGACCAACCACGGGAGCAACCACTCATGACCAGACCTCGCGCCATCGTGCTCGGCGTCGGCGCCGAACTCGGCCTCGGCGCGGCCGCCTGCCGTCGCTTTGCGGCCGAGGGCTACCACGTGCTGATCGCGGGGCGCACTGCCGCGAAGATCGAGCAGGTGGCAGCGACGATCCGGGCTGCCGGCGGCAGCGCGCAACCCGTGGTCACCGATGTCACCCGGGAGGACGAGGTGATCGGCAACCTGCTGGTGTCGGTGTAAAGCGCCTGTCAGGCACCACAAAAAAAACGGGCCGCGAGAATCGCGGCCCGGTTTGCGTCGAACGCGGCTTTCGAACTCAGACCGCCGCGCACTCGCTGATGAACTTCTTGCGCTCATCGCCCTTGAGCGACTTCTCCTTGGCGTCAGCGGTGCACGACTTCACCTTCTCGCGCTTCGCCAGCCGGTCGGGATCGGGCTTGGACGACAGGCACTGGCTCATGTGGTCGCGCCGTGCGTCGCCCTTGAGCGACTGCTCCTTGGCGGTGGCGTTGCAGCTCTTCATCTTGTCGGTCTGCGGCGTTGCCAGGGCGGGCGCGGCGAGCACGAAGGTGGCGATCAGGGCGATGACGATGTCGTGGTGATTCATGATGGTTCTCCTTTGTCGAGTGGGGCGATCGGTTGCGGGCCGCTGTTGTCACGACCCGGAACCGATACTATCGAGCAGGCATGCAGGCGGCATGCGGATGCCGGTTCAACGCGTCACGTGCACTCGTCAGTCTCGCAATTTGCTACCGATCCCCGGATTGCGTTGACATGGGCGCATCAAACGCGACCTTGCGACGGCGTTTTCTGGTCAGTAGTACTCACCGTAGTGGTCGCGGGCCATATCGAAGGGGCCGAGCAGGTGCACAGCGTCCGGCGCGGCATCCGACAGAACGCGCACGCCGCACGAGACGCTCGACCAGCCGTTGCCCAGGAAGCGCGCGGCGCCGGCGCCCACCAGAACGTCTGTCAGCACTTCCTCGCCAAGCTGCCGCGGACCGACGTTGCGTTCGAAATGGACGCCGGTCGTGCCCGTGCCCCGCGTCGCCGCCGTGAAATGACCGCGGGTCCCGAGACGCTCGGCCGCTGCTCGCTGCCACCGGACCGAATCGGTGAGGACGAACACGTCACCATCGGCGCCGATCGCCTCCAGTGCGTGGCGGTTGAGGGCGTCCATCAGCGGCATCTCGGTACTCTTGTCGGTACCGCGCAGTTGCACGGCGGCGAACGGCGAGCCCGCACCAAAATGCGCGAGCCTGAAAGCTGCGGCACGCTCTGCCAGGAATGCGCGAGGACGCAGATACTTCGCGGCCAGCCATCGGTCGACCTCGGCGGTGGATTTTCCGTGCAATGGATGGCCGACCGGAATCCAGTGACGCGCCAGGTGCGTGCTGGTGAAATAGTCGATCACCGCCAGCGGTTCGGGGCGCCCGACGAACCGCGCCCCGCTGAGGCGGGCGAAGTCGCCGGACTGCCTGCCGATATCGTCGGCGGCGATATTGGCGGGCGTCCATTTCGGTGGGAAGACTGCCCCGGCCGCCACCGGCAGATCGGCGAGACCGGCGGCGCTCACCGGCTCGAAGAAGTGGGTGTAACCGTCGACCGTTCCGGGCTCGCGAAACATGCTGTTGCCACCCCACAGCACCACCGGTATGCGACCGGTGACTTCGGCGGTGAGCAGTGCCCCCAGCAGATGCAGGATCTCCGACCAGAACCCCGCACCCCATGCCTTGATCAGCAGAAACCGGGGCGCGGCTCCTTGCAGCACCACATCGCCGGTCTGCTCCCGGGCATAGGCGATTTCGCGTCGCGCAACGGCATTGAATCGCGCCGCGAACCGGGCCGGCTCGAACCCGGGATCACACGCGAGCGCGGTCTCGTAGCGGGTGGCGGCGGCATCGAACTCGCCACGCTCGTCGGCAAGCTTGCCGAGCCAGTAATGCGTTCGGGCGGAACCCGGATCGAGTCGTGCTGCGTTCGAGAATGCGGTCTCGGCGCCGGCCTTGCACGCACGATGCGCCAGGACGACGCCCAGTTGCTGCCAGGTGGCCGGATCATCGGCGAGAGCGAGCGAATCACGGCAGTGCAGCTCACCCGGGAGCCACTCGCCAGAGTCGAGAAACCGTTGCCTGAAGGCGGCGTAGTCGAGGAACGTCGGCATTGACCGGGTCGATACGCGGAGATGGCACGAGAACCCAGTCTACCGGACCGGCCGGCGCCGGCCGCGCGCGTGGTGAAGCTAACGCTTGCGTCCCACGAACAGGTACCAGGGCACCCGCACGCCGGGAAGATAGGGTACCGACGCGCTGCTTTCGCGAATGACCACCGGGTCGAAACGCCGCGACAGATACGGCAGGTGGTCCGGGCTCGGAAACACCCCGTCGCGCTCGAACCAGGTGCGCCAGAACGCCCGCGTGATCGGGCCGTGCCGCACCCGGCCGGCAGCAGGATCGCGCCGCGACACATGGAAGTCGACCACACCCACCACACCGCCCGGGCGCAGCATGCGCAACGCATTGTCGATCGCGTCGAACCAGTCCGGAATCATGCTCAGCGAGTAGGAACAATAGACCGCATCAACCGCATCGGCCGGCGCATGACTGGTCGCATCGCCCACAATCACATGCACGTTTGGCCAGCCTGCGGCGCGCAGTCGTGCCCGCTCCAGCAACGGCGCGCAAAGGTCGACCAGTTCGACCCGGGCCAGCGTCGACAGGCGCTCACCGAAGAATTCGACATTGCGACCGGTGCCGCACCCGAGTTCGACCACGCTCGAGCCTGCGGCAACGTCCATCAGCTCGACCAACTCGCGCCGCCCCTGCAGCAGGCGCTCGCGGAAGCGGTCGTAGTCGGCCGCCTGCGGTCCATAGAACGCGGCGAGTCGCGAAGCGTGATCGCCGCTGCGCGGCTGCCCTCGCAGCAGGTGCCACAGGATCCTTGCGTCCGAAATGCTCACGGGCCCGGCGGTTGCGGCTCGTCAGCGGCGCTGCCCCGCCATGGCGGGCAGGGAAGGAAACGCGCTTTCGCGGGCACCGAACCTACGCCGGCAGATCGGCAATGTGGAACCCGGCATAGGTGTGCACGCGGTCCTGCCGCGTCAGCTCGCGGGCCCACTCGTCGTGAAACCGCAGCAAGCCCGGCAAGGCAACGCAGCGTTCGTCGCGCCGCACCTCGATGCGGTCGAGATAGCGCGGCTTCGCATGCGCACTGCGGAAGATCAAGCGCGCCCCCGGCGCCGCCCGCTCGAAGATGAGTTGCCACTCTTCGCGCAGGGCCTGTGGGTGGTACGAACTCATCCAGTCCATGTGATCGAGCAGCACGTACTTCGAGATGCGTTCGCGGGTGGCATCGAGGAACTCGGTAACCGTGCAGGTGTGCGGAACGATGCGATCCGCCAGGCCGGCCTTCAGGCGGACGAAGTTTTCTCGTTTCAGGTATTCGGGGCAGCAACGTGCGCTGTAGTGCCCGCGCAGATAGACCTGCCAGAAGTAATTGTTCGACACCGGCAGATTGCGGAACACGTATTCGATCGCCTGGCGCACATAGCCGGCCACGCCACCGCTGTGCTGGGCCTGCACTTCCTTGCGCTGCGGATGCGGAACGCCGAGCATCGACAGGGTGAGCTGGCGCCCGAGCATCCAGTTCATCGGCCGCGTCCAGAGTGCCGGGCGCACCCGCGCATCGTAGATGTGACGCTGTTCCTCGACGTTGGGCGCATCGATCAGATCGCGGATGGCCCGGCCGAGCGTGGGCCGCACCTTCAGGTAGCCACGCATACCCCGGGCAACCACGCCGGCGAGTCCGTGATAATAGAAACTGCCGAGTTCCTCGGCGTGCTGGAACCAGTTGCCGTTCCGGTCCCAGAAAGACTGCGCGAACGGCGACAGGTCGGCTCGCAGCGCGTCGCGATAGAGCTGATCGAAGCGCAGGTGCCGGCCACGACCGAACACCTGGAAGAAGTCGTCGAAGTCGAGGTGCCGGATGCCGGCGAGCTTGAGTTCGAGCAGTGCCGTCTGGCGCGGATTGGCGTCGACTGCATGTACGCGTCGTGGCTCGCACAGGGCGTAGTCGAGGGCATTGCACCCGGCGCTGGTGATGACCAGCACCGTGTCTTCCGGCCCGATGGCGAGCGCCTGGCGGTCGACCGCCGGATCCTCCCAGCAGGTGTTGTAGACCAGTGACCGCGAATAGATGGCATCGAAGACCTTCTGGTCGATGCGGTCCAGCAGCGTCAGGTCATCGGGCTTCAAGACGTTCTCCGGGAGCGCAACGGCGTGCGCCATGCCCGCGGAGACTATTGAGGCAACGTGACAGCGGCGTTACCTCAATGCGTGGTTTTTGCGACAGCGGCCTGTTGCGTCTTCGCGACTGCAATCGGAATCGTGCGCGAACGGGAGGGGCCGCTCCGCGGCACGGCGGCGAAACTCGGGCACGCGTAAAGACCGATGTCGAGGGCACTTTCGGGATAGCGGCCGCAGGCCAGCAGGCGCCAGAAGCCGCGTCCGTAGATCCGGCAGCGCGAATGGCCCTCCACGCTCCAGTCGAGGAACACGCACTGGCGATGCAGGCAGCAGTTGCCGCAGTGGGTACAGCCGCCGACGATGTCGTCGCGTTGTCCGGCGGGCGGGGCTTGGTAGAAGAGCCAGCGCGAGAACGCACGCGCCCGGAACTGGGCGCCGACGTGCCGGGCGGCGCGTACCACGGTGTTGCCGTAGCGGCGGCAGTAGGACGCGTCGGCCGCGATCAGGCTCGCGATGACGGGTGCAACGGGCAGCAGCAGCAGCAAGGCTGCTGCCACCAGCCCGTCCAGGGCGGTCGTGGGTTTCATCGGGCTCCCGGTCTCCAGCGGCGGTACGTAACTTTACCGTTATCTTGCCTTAGCGGAAACGCGGCCTTGCAAAGGTACCGGCGGTACACCGGGAAATCACTGTCCGGGCGCGACAACGCCTGGATCCGATCAGCCTGGCCATCATCCAGAACGGCCTGCAGCAGGTCTGCAACGAGATGGGCCTCGCCTTCGTCCGGGCCGCGTTCAGCCCGGTGATCTCGCAGGCACCCGACCGCTCGGATGGCATCTATCACCGCGATACCGGAGCCCTGATCGCGCAGGGCGAACTCGGGTTGCCGACATTCGTGGGCACCATGCAGTTCTCGACCCAGGCGATGATCGAGCGATCCCGCGACCTGGTGTCGGTCTCGACGCCGGGCGGCGGCTATGGCGACCCGCGGCGGCGCGACCCGGCAGTGGTGGCGCTCGATTTCACCCGCGGCTACTACACCGAGGTACAGATCGGGGAACGATTCGGGCCGCATGGCCCGGGCGCCGGTCCGGCGGTTCGCCGAAGCGCCGATTTCAGCGCTCGCTCACAGCCCCAGGTCGCTCGGGCCGGAATGATCGTCAGGACGCCGCCCGAGCGGCCAGTGGAACCTGCGATCGCCCGCGGCAATGGGCCGGTCATTGATGCTCGCATGACTTAGTGCCATGAAACCGGCGGCATCGAACTCCCAGTTCTCGTTGCCGTGCGACCGGAACCAGTTGCCGGCGTCATCGTGCCATTCGTACACCAGGCGCACGGCGATGCGATTGCCGTCATGCGCCCAGAGTGCCTTGATCAGGCGGCAATCCAGTTCCCGTGCCCACTTGCGCTCCAGGAAAGCAACGATCTCGGCACGCCCCCGCGAGAATTCACTGTGGTTACGCCATCGGCTGTCCGGCGTGGAAACCGGGGCCGATCTGGCCGTGCTGCGACGGGCGACGTGCGACCTGGTTCAGGGCTACCTGATCGCGCAGCCAATGGCGGCCGAGGCGTTCGAAGCGTGGCGAGCCGCGCTCGCGAGGCCGATCGAACGCGAACTCGCCCTCGGTTGATCGGCGGTCGTCGCCGAGGGCCCAGTCCCGGTTCCTGCGCCTCGACAACGCACGACCAATACCCCTACGCTCACGGTTCGTTCAATCTCCACGACCGCAGCCATGACACCTTCGTCCATCACGCCCACCGTTCACGACGTGCTTCTGGTCATCGATGTCCAGAATGGCTTCCTGCCGGGCGGTTCGCTCGCCGTCGGTCGCGGCGACGAAGTGGTGCCCCTCATCAACACGATCGCGCAGCGCTTCCGGTATGTCGTGCTGACGCAGGACTGGCATCCGGCCGACCACGTGTCGTTCGCGGCCAATCATCCGGGCACGGCGCCGTACCAGACCATCGCCCTGCCCTACGGTACTCAGGTGTTGTGGCCGACCCATTGCGTGCAGGGCAGCGACAGCGCCGCCCTGGCGCCGGGCCTCGAGGTGCCGCACGCGCAGCTCATCATCCGCAAAGGCTGTCACCGCGACATCGACAGCTACTCGGCGTTTTACGAGGCCGACGGGAAGACGCCGACAGGCCTGGCCGGCTACCTGCGCGAGCGCGGCATCAAGCGCTGCTTCCTGGCCGGCCTGGCCACCGACTTCTGCGTCGCCTGGAGCGCCATCGATGCGCGCAAACAGGGCTTCGAGGCAGTGGTCATCGACGATGCGACCCGCGGGATCGACCTCGACGGTTCGCTCGCGCAGGCCTGGAACGACATGACGGCGGCAGGCGTGCAGCGCATCGTGTCGACCGCGCTCGGCTGATGCCGCAAGTCACCCCGATGACGGCCTGCAGGCGTAGCATCCGCTGATGCACACCATCGGTTTTACCAAACTGTGGCTGGCAATGCTCGTGGGCGTCGCGATCGGCGTCCCTGCGGCCATGGCGCAGAGCGACGAAGACCCCGCGATCCGCCGCGCGAAGGCGCCAGCCGTGCCGGCCATCGCCGT
>JANMWG010000121.1:0-2818 GCA_031393885.1 Betaproteobacteria bacterium
TAGGTCTCGGCGATCTCGGCGCGGACCCGTTCGCGCAGCAGCGCGAGCATCGCGGACTCGGGGCCTGGGGTCCAGGGCACCTGCGATGGGACTTCGACCGCGAAACCGGTGTTGTCGAGAACCTCCTCGACGCTATGCCCCGGGTGCACGCTCTCGAGCGCGAAGCGTTTGCGCATCCGGTCGAAGGCGAGAATGCCGAGCCCGGTGACCAGTTTCCAGGGCCCGCCCGGGCGATAGACGCCCGGCGCGCTGGTGCCCGGCGCGCTGATGAAATCGACCCGCGGCACGAACACGCGACGCGTGTGCTCCTCACGGAACAGGATCACCCTCGGCACCAGAAAATAGAGATACGACGAGCCGAAGCAGCCGGGCCAGCGCACGTCGCTGGCAGGATAGTCGCCGGTACCGACGAGATTGATGTTGGCTTCGGCATCGATCTGGCCCCCGCCCAGGAAAAACGCATCGACGCGCCCCTGGGCGGCGAGGTCGAAGGTCTCGACACCGCCGTTGGTGAAGTGGTTGTGGCGCTGCGACCCGAGGACATCCACGTGCAGGGCCCCGCCGGCGCAGGCGCGAGCAAGCAGCGCGGCCGCCCCGGGAATGGGCGAAGACGCGCCGACCACCACATGGCGGCAGTCGGCCAGCAGCCGGGCGATCGCCACCACAAGCAATTCGGTTGCCGAGCATGCCCCGCGATCGACTGCGGCATTCATGCCGGCACCGCGTCGGTTTCCTCCAGCCACGCCGCCAGCCACCGATTCCAGGCAGCGTCGTTCGCTGCCGCCGCGACATAGGCAAGAAACGCGTCGTCATCTTGCGAATAATCGTCCCGAAACTTCACCGGCATGGCGCCGAACGGCGCGGCGGCAATGGCCGTGACGTAGGTTGCCGGGATGACCCCGGGCGCAAGATCCGGGTCGGCCATGAGGTCGCGCGCGACGACTTCCTCCACGGTGACCAGTGTGCGTCGCGCCGCATGCGCCATGGTGAGAAGTTCCCGCTGACGACCGATGAACACGTTGCCGTGGCGGTCGGCCAGTGGCGCGTGAAACAGCGCGACGTCGGGCACGATGGCTGGCAGCAGGACGATCGCGTCGCCGGGAGCGAACGGGTTGTCGATCACCTTCCAGTCGGGGCGGGCGGTGAGCAGATCGGTCCCGAGCAGCCCGCGCAGCGGAATGAACGGGATACCCTTCTGCCCCGCCTGAAGCGCGGCATGGATGGCCGGACAGGTGGCGTCCAGGATTTGCAGCGTGCCGGCCTTCAGCGCGGCGGCAAAGCGCGGGCCGGTACCGAACTCGCCGAGAGTAACGGCCGAGGTCTCGATGGTCCGCGCGCAACCGGCACCGATCAGCAGGTCGGCCTGCAATCCGCCGATGGGCACGCAGACCAGGTGCAGGTCGCGTACGCCCCGGCGCACCAGCGCCCGGGTCGCGGCCATCGACACGCCAGCCGCGTCCTGCGGAATGGCGAGCTTGGTGCCATCCGCGATTCCCGACACCAGCGAGTCGACGTCGACTATCACGGCCCCTTGCGCTCCGGGACGGTGAAGAACGGCGTCGGCCGCAGGATCTTGTTTTCCATGCTGTCGAGCAGCGGCATGGCCTTTTCGATGAACTTGCCCCAGGCGGGGTCGGCGGCCAGCTTGCCGCGGCGCTCCTCGCGGTCGGCGAGGCTGGCGTAGGCCCACAGGTGGACCACCTGCGACAGCGGCCCGATGTCGTTCGAGGTGTACCAGCCGACGTTGTGGCCGAGGTACTCGAGCTGCAGCGGATAGGCCTCGGTTTCGTACAGCTTCAGGTATTCGCCGAGCTTGCCCGGCTTCACCATGTAGGTGCGGTGATCGATGATGGTCATGTCATGGGCCCCTGGCCGGCTGAGATGCCGGTCGCGGAATGCGGCCGGCATCCGCGGAGATTAGCACCGCGACGACCGGGAACACCCACCCCCAGGCTACGCTGCGCAGCGCAGGCTGGGGGGACGTCCTCTTACTTCACTTTGAGGTTGTATTCCTTGACCGTGGCCTGCAGCTCCACGCGGCGATCGCGCTCGAGGCACTGGATCAGTTCGGCGCGCCTGAGCACCATGCACTCGCCGCCCGCCACCAGGGAGTTGGTCTCACCCCTGCCCTCGACCTTGACCTTTTCCGGCGGAATCCCCTTGTCCATCAGGTAGCCGGCCACCGCCCAGGCGCGCTTTTCCGACAGCGTCTTGTTGTAGTCGCTGTCGCCGATGCGGTCGCTGTAGCCGGTGATGTAGAGGCGGTCGTAGGGTGCGGTCTCGAGCTTTTCCGAGATCAGGTCGAGCTTTGCCTTGACGTCGTCGCTGAGGGTGAAGCGGTCGAACTCGAACTGCCCTTCGCCCATGCCGAGCGTCGTCGGCAGGAAGCCGTCGAGCGTGACGCTCTTTTCGTCGCGATCGATCTGGACGCCGTTGTGGCCGGTGTCGACACGTCCGCGCCGTTCAGCGGGGGCGGCGGCGATCGCGTCGACACCGGATCGGCCGCCGTCGGTTCGCGCCATGGCCACCCGGGCCGGATCGTTGTCGCCACCGCCTTGGCCACCAGCGGCAGTGCCGGCCGCTCCGGCACCGCCGGTGGCGTTGCTGCCGACCGAGCCATCTCCACCAGCACCGCCGGCGGACCGGCCCCCGGTGGCGCCAGGTCCGCCAGCCATGACACCGTCGCGACCGGTAACACCCCCGGCTGCCGGCGAGCCATTGCCGCCACCGGCTGTCGGCGAGCCAGTGCCACCGCCGGCTGCCGACGTGCCATTGCCACCACCGGCTGCCGGCGAGCCATTGCCACCGCCGGCTGCCG
>JANMWG010000172.1:0-17549 GCA_031393885.1 Betaproteobacteria bacterium
AGTCCTGCAAGAACAGTCGGCCAAACTCGGGACGGTCACGCCCCTGATTGCCGAGACCGGCTATTGCAGCGAGAAGAATGTTGTGGCTTGTGATGAAGCCAAGATCGTGCCATTGATTGCCGTGGCCCGCCAAGACCACCATCCGCACTGGAGCGAGCGTTTTACCGAGCTTGCGCCGTTGAAGGCAGGTGCCACGCCGATGCAAGCCATGACGCACAGATTGACAACACTGGCCGGCAGAGCAGATTACGCCATTCGCAAACAAACGCTGGAGCCCGTCTTTGGCATCATCAAATCGGTGATGGGGTTCAGGCAGTTCTCGCTACGCGGATTGCGCAAAGTCACCGGCGAATGGAATCTGGTTTGCCTGGCCTGGAACGTCAAGCGCATGGCCGTGCTACGTCCAAAAGTTGGATAAGGGTGGGACATACCGTGGAAAAAGCGCGAAACCTCGAAAATTCAGTCAGAAATGCCTGTTTTTTAAGCAAATCCGAAATCGGCTGCGTTCTTGATCTCTCAAGCCCGACAGGCTGCTAGCAGCCTCGGGCACGTCTGCCCGGGGCTCGGCGTGGAGCTTGCATGCCGCCGCTGCCAGCCCGGCGGCGTCCTGCCCGAGATCCGTCCCCTTCAGACCAGGCCAAAGGCGCCGTAAAGATCTTATCCGGGGCCTGAGGAGACAAAATTGTTGACCAAAATCAAAGGGCTGTATAGCATCCTTAATACGATCGAACAGATTTGGCAGATGATACGTAACGCAACCAGGCTCACATTAGCGTGTGTGGTGCTCGGCCTGGTCAACCAGGCCTGCGCCATCACGAACGGACCGCGAGCAACCGCCGCGGAGGTTGCCACGGCCAAGACTTACACGCAGCCGGCGCCGCAGTCGCCCCAAACGGTCGAAGTCGCCATGCCGCTGTCGGTCCCGACGCCTTCGCGTTCGCCATCGGTCGCGGAGTCTTCGCGAGCCGAATTGCTCGCCTGGCGAAATTCGGCCCAGTCCAGGCAATCCAAAGCCGTCCAGATCGCCGCCAATTCCGTCGGCACGCTGCCGCCCTACGCCACCCCACCTGTCGCGACACCCGACGCCGTGCCCCAACCGTCGGGCGTCGCCGCCCCCCAACTCCCGAATGTCGTTGCTGCGCCTCCCGCAACCTCGTCCGGCGTGCCCGAGGTAGTCACCACGCCGGCTTCCCCGTCGGTCGCACACGAGTCCGCAGCCGCACCGTTGCCGCTGGTGATCGCCCCCCCGGCATCGATACCGTCCGCGTTACCCGCGCCGATCTATTCCGACAGTCCGGTACCGCCGAAGTCGGCCAACCTGTGGGACCGCATCAGGTCCGGTTTCGCCGTTCGCGACATCGATTCACCGCTGGTGCAACGCCACGTGGCCTGGTACCTCAATCGCCCGGACTACATGCAGCGGATGATGGAACGCAGTCGGCGCTACCTGCATTTCGTGGTCGAGGAACTCGAAAAACGCCAGATGCCGCTCGAACTCGCCCTGCTGCCGATGATCGAGAGCGCCTACAACCCGATTGCCTACTCGACCGCCAAGGCGTCGGGCATCTGGCAATTCATCCCGGCCACCGGCAAGCACTACGGGCTCGAACAGACTTGGTGGTACGACGGTCGCCGGGACGTAACCGCGGCCACCTTTGCCGCGCTCGACTACCTGCAGAAGCTCTACCGCGATTTCGGCGACTGGCAGCTGGCGCTCGCCGCCTACAACTGGGGCGAAGGCTCCGTGGCAAGAGCGGTGGAACGCAACGCGCGCAAGGGCCAGGCGGGCGACTACGAAAGCCTGCGCATGCCGGCCGAAACCGCCAACTATGTTCCCAAGCTGCAGGCGGTGAAGAACATCATTGCCGATCCGGCCCGATATGGCGTCGTGCTCGAAGGTATTCCCAATCAACCCTATTTCATCAAGGTTGCCGCACCGGCGCACATCGACGTGAAGCGTGCCGCCCAATTGGCCGAAGTGCCGCTCGAGGAGTTCCGCTACCTCAATCCCGCACACAACCGCCCGGTGATCACCTCGTCGGGCCGGACCCTGCTGCTGCCCGTGGACAAGGCCGGCGTCTTCACCGCCAACCTCGAAGCCAACGACGATCCGCTGGTGACCTGGCAGACCTACACGCTGCGCAAGAAGGAAGGCATCGAGCAGGTGGCCGCGCGTTTCCACATGACCGCGGCAACGCTGCGCCAGGTCAACGGACTCGACCCACATCGCAAGGTCCGCAGCGGACATACCCTGCTGGTACCGCTACCGGGCAACATCGACGCCGGTAACTTCGACAATACCTACAGCACTCTCGATTTCCAGCCCGCCCCCTCGGCGATGGAGTCTATCGAATACCGGGTACGGCGCGGCGACACCATGCGCAGCATCGCCCTGCGGCACCGGGTCACGATGGCCCAGTTGCAGCACTGGAACCACCTTCAAGGCCGTCTTGCCGTCGGACAGGCACTCGCCATCTACCCGGATGCGGGCGCCAAGCGCGTGCCACCAACGCAGATGGTCAAAGGCCGGCCGCACCAGACCAATGTCGGTGTGGTGAAGGTTCGGGCGGAGCGATTCGGCGCCAAGCCGGTGCGTGCCGCGCGCCAGACGCGAAACCTCAAACCTGCGTCGGCGCCGAAAGTTCGCCGCGCCGGCGATCGCCGCGAGCACCTCGCCCGCAGCTGAGTAGGGCTTCCCCCCGGCTGCGCTCCGCTCTCCCCCTCGAGGGGATGCTGTGGGCGTTGCCCCTCCGTTGACCATGAGTCCATCGGCGCCCCGCTGGCGCCGTTTTTCATTGTGGATAGAGGATGCAGCGCACCCGGTGCCCGGCCGATAGCGTGACTTCCGTTGGATAGGCCTGTGCGCAGGCCGCTTTGGCCTTCGGACATCGCGGTTCGAAATGGCAACCCGGCGGCGGTGCCGCCGGTGACGGAATCTCACCTTGTAGCCTCACGACGCTGCGACGGTCGGCGGCATCGATGCGCGGCACCGCCGACAGCAGCGCCTGCGTGTAGGGATGCGCCGGCGAATGCAGCACATCGTGTGCGTTGCCTTGCTCGACGATGCGCCCCAGGTACATCACAGCGACCTCATGGGCGAGGAACTCGACCACCGAGATGTTGTGGGTGATGAACAGGTACGACAGCCCGAGCCGCTCCTGCAACTCGCGCAGCAGGTTGAGAATCTGGGCCTGCACCGACATATCCAGCGCCGATGTGGGCTCATCGCAGACGATAAGCTTGGGATTGACGGCCAGCGCCCGGGCAATGGCGATCCGCTGCCGCTGACCACCGGAGAATTCGTGCGGGTAGCGATACTTCATGTCGTACGCAAGCCCGACCTGCGCGAGCAGCATGTCGACCCTGGCTTCGCGTTCGCCCGCCGTGGTGGCAATGCCGAGCGCTGCGATGCCTTCACCGACGATCTCGAGCACCCGCATGCTCGGATTGAGCGACGCGAACGGGTCCTGGAAGATGATCTGGAAGTCGCGGCGCCGACGCCGCAACCGGGCCTGATCGAGTTGCAGGAGGTCGACGCCTTCGAACCGGATCGCACCGGCCATCGCGGGAAGCAACCGTACGATCCCCTTCCCCGCCGTCGTCTTGCCGCAACCGGATTCGCCCACCAGCGCCAGCGTGCGCCCGCGAGGGATCGTGAGTGAGATGCCGTCGACGGCGCGAACATGGCCCACCACGCGCTTGAGCAGCCCCTTGCGGATCGGGAAGTGGATCTCGAGTCCCTCCACTTCCAGCAAGGTGTCGGGCGCGACCGACCCCACGCTTCGCGGTAGCGCAACCGCGGCAGGCGCGGCTGCGGCCACCGCACCGGGGCCGTCATCGTCGTAAAGGTGGCATCGAGCGCTCTGTCCGGGAGCGACCGGCAGGAACGCCGGCACGACCTGGGCGCAGACCGCCCCGGCGCGGTCACAGCGATCGGCGAAACGGCAACCCTCGAACGTCTGCCACAACGGCGGGACCGACCCGCGAATGACCGCGAGCGGAGCATCGCGGGCACTCTCGCCGGGAACCGACGCGAAGAGCTTGCGCGTGTAGGGATGCGCGGGGTGCGAGAAGAAGATCTCGCGCGGCGCGGTCTCGACGATCTCGCCGGCATACATGACCGCGACCCGGTGCGCGGTTTCCGCGACGACGCCGAGGTCGTGGGTGATCAGCAGCATCGACATGCCGGACCGTCGCTGGATGTCCCGCAGCAGTTCGAGCACCTGCGCCTGGATGGTGACGTCGAGCGCTGTGGTGGGTTCGTCCGCGATCAGCAGTTGCGGTTCGCATGCGAGCGCAGCGGCGATCATCACCCGCTGTTTCAGACCACCGGAGAGCTGGAACGGAAATTCGCCGAGCCGGCGTTCGGGATCGGAAATCCCGACGGCATCGAACAGTTCGAGCACACGACGGTTGGCCGCGTCACCGATCAGTCCGAGGTGCCGCGCGAGGGTTTCTCGAACCTGGTCACCGACGCTCATCACCGGGTTCAGGCTGGCGCCCGGCTCCTGGAAGATCATCGCGATCTTGCGCCCGCGGAAATCGCGCATGCGGCGCTCCGGCAGCGCGACGAGATCGGTACCGTCGAGGCGCACCCGTCCGGAGACGATCGCACCCGCATCCGGCAACAGCCGCATGATCGACAATGCGGTGAGCGACTTGCCGCAGCCCGATTCGCCGAGCAACGCGAAAGTCTCGCCGCGCTCGATCGAGAACGAAACCCCGTCCACCGCGCGGGCGATGCGATCACCGCTGGCGACCCAGGTGCGAAGGTCCTCGACCTGCAGCAACGGGGGCGTCATCGGGAACCGACCCGTCGACGCGAAATCGCCTCGCGCGCAAGATGCTGCCAGACGCCAGGGCGCACGAATTGCGCCCGTATCCGTGGGTCGAGCGCGTCGCGCACGGCATCGGCAAAGAGATTGGCCGACAGCACCAGCACGAACATGAACACGAACGCCGCGGCCAGCGACCACCAGACGATCGGCTCTCTCGCCATCTCGAGACGCGCAGAGTTGATCATCGTGCCAAAACTGTTCATGGCCGGGTCGACCCCGACACCGACGTAGGAGAGCACCGCCTCGGCCAGCACCAGGCCGCTGAAACCCAGCACCGTGGTGATGATCACGATGTGGATCACATTGGGCAGGACATGGCGCAACATGATCCGCCATGGCCCCACGCCGAACGCCTGGGCGGCATGCACGAAATCGAGCTCGCGCAGCTTCAGCGTCTCGCCGCGCAGCAGGCGACACAGGCCGGTCCAGCTGGTCACGCCCAGGATCAGGCACAGGAACAGCAGACGGAAATCGGCGCGTCGCGTGACCGAATCGAAGATGTCGGCGTGCGTGTCCATGTAGACCTGCATCATCAGCACCGACGCGGCGATCAGCAGCACCCCCGGGATCGAGCTGAGCGTCGTGTAGAGGTACTGGATCACGTCGTCGACCCAGCCGCGGAAATAGCCGGCCATGAGTCCGAGGACGAGCGCGAACGGCAGCATCACCAGGGTGGTGACGGTACCGATCACGAGCCCGGTACGAATGCTCTTCAGGGTGAGATAGAACACGTCCTGACCGACCTTGTCGGTACCGAACACGTGGTAGCGGCCCGACAGCAGCGCGAGCGGCACCATCAGGCAAAGCAGCACGCCCAGTGTGATCAGCACGGCGCGAAGCGGCGTGTCGAGCCGTCCATGCCAAAGATCGCCGGAGACCTCGCCGAACCGGTGTCGCGACCTTGCGGCCGCGACACCGGTGACCAGGGCGCCCGCGGCGATCCAGGCGACCGCGGCAAGCGCGATACCTTGCAGCACGCCAAGCAAGATGTCGGCGTCACGCTCGCGCTCGGGATCGGCCAGATGCCGGCCGCCGAACTTGAGCCGGGGAAAGTCGCGCACCTGGCTGCCGTCGGGGAGCGTGACGGTCTCGCGGGTGTGGGCATGCACCGCGAACGGCGCCGAGAACGTGCGCTCGGGGTGGGTGCGCAGTGGCTCGGCCACGACATCGAGCACCGACAACACTTCGGGCGCGTAGCGGGTCGGGGTGCCGGCCTTGTTGTCGCCCGGCAGCGCCCTCTGCCAATGCATCGAATCGAGAAATCCGACCACGAAGAACCCGAGCAGCACGGTCGCGGCGACCATGCCGCTGGTCGAGCGCGCGACCTTGCGCCATGGCGCCCGCAGGTGCTCGTGACGCGACGTATACAGCGCGAACAGGAACACGCTCGCCACCAGCCCGAGCACCAGCGCGTCGGTCCACAGGATCACCGGTCGGAAGCCCGCCATCATTCGAACCGTATCCGCGGATCGACCAGCGTGTAGGAGATGTCGGTGAGGATGAGCCCGACGATGTAGAGGAGCGACCCGAGAAACACCATCGAACGCACGACCGCGAAGTCCTGTGAACCGATCGCGTCGATCGTGTAACTCCCCAGACCGGGAATGCCGAAGAACGATTCGGTGACCAGGCTGCCCAGGAACAGCCCGGGAATCACCACCACCACGCCGGTCAGGATCGGGATGAGGGCGTTGCGCAGCACGTGATGCACCAGCACCCGCCCCTCAGACAAGCCCTTTGCGCGGGCGGTGCGAACGTAGTCCTTGTTGATCTCCTCGAGGAAGATGGTGCGATACCAGCGGCTGCTGTCGCCGAAGCCGGCGACCAGCCCGACCCCGACCGGCAGCAGGATGAAGCGCCACGCCCCGATCCCCGGCGCGAAGCCGGAGATCGGGGCGAGGTTCCACAGTTTGCACACCAGGAACTGCCCGCCGATGATGTAGAACATGGTGGAAATCGCCATCGCGGTCACGCAGACGAGCACCCCCGCGAAGTCGAGAAAGGTGGCGCGAAACAGCGCCATCAGCAGCGCGAACGTGACATACGTGGCGAGCCCGACGATGAACACAGGCAACGCGATCGACAGGCTCGGCCACATCCGCGTGCGAATCTCGTGACCGATGTCGCGACCATCGGATTCGGCGGTGCCGAAATCGAACTTGAACAGCCGCAGCGAATGCGTGAAGAAGATCGTGTCGCGCACCCGGCCGATGCCCTGCGCCGATTCGTTCCAGAGCAACGGGCGGTCATAGCCGCGCTCGCGCTTCCAGTTGTCGATGGCTTCCGGCGTGACGCGCTTCACCCCGAGCTGCATGCGCGCCATGTCATCGGGCGAATTGACGATGAAGAACAAGGTGAACGTGAGCACGTTCACGCCGATCAGGATCGGAATCGCATACAGCACCCGGCGTATAAGGTAGCGCAGCATGTCAGTGATCACCGGACCGCAAGCGAAGGGGCAGCGGAACGCCAACGAAGGGGGCCTCTGGAGCGAAGGGGCCCCGCCCACAGGGTCCCCCGAGGACGGGGTGCCCCCTGGAGGGGGAAGGCGAAGCGCAGCGCAGCCTGGGGGTGGACGTCATGTAGCGCCGACGTCGAGCCGACCCTTGCCCCGTTCGCGCCGACGCCAGGCGCCGCGCGCCACCAGGCCAAACACCGCGAGCACCATCACGGCAGCCGCGAGCGGCCACAGCACCGGACCATTCCACTGGTCACGCAGCGCCGCTCGCTGGACCGCGTCGATGCGCTGGTATTTGAGGACATTGTTGGCGATCTGGTTAGGCTTGCGGTTCTTCATCCACACATGCGAAAGCCCGTATTCCTTCGGATTCACACCCCATAACCAGGGCGCCTCACGCCGGGCTATCTCGGTCATCCGGTCGATGATCTCCTGCCGCTCATCGCCGTTGGGCATGTTCTTCATGCGGTCGAACAGGTGATCGAATTCGGCATTCTCCCAGTTGGATGCGTTCTCGCCCTGGGACTTCACTTTGCTCTGCGGCCCGTGCAACAGGAACAGGAAATTTTCCGGGTCGGGGTAGTCGGCGTTCCAGCCCCAGTAGAAGATTTGCGCATTGCCCTTGATCACTTTTTCCTGGAAACGGTTGTAGTCGGTTGCCCGGACCACCAGGTTGATGTTGAGCTTGTTGAACTGCTTGCGCAGCCAGTCGAGCCGCGACTTGTCGTCGGGTCCGCGCGCGGTCGCGTCGAGATACAGCACGAGCGGCGCGCCGGTGCCGCGATCGGTGCCGCCCGCATAGCCGGCTTCGTCGAGCAGCAGCTTGGCGGCCTCGATCGGTTTGCGTTGCGGCGCACCATCGATCCAGTCGTAGACATAGCGATCGATGCCCGCTTCGCCGTCGCGATACCCGAAGATTCCCGGTGGCAACGGCCCCTGCGCGGCGATGCCACGCCCATTGGAGAAGATGGAGATGAACTCCTCGTAGTCAACGGCAATGGCGATCGCCCGGCGCAGCTTGCGCGCCCGCTCGGTGTCGCCGCCGACCACACCATCGAGCATGTTGAACCCCATGTAAAAGGTGGACGGCGACACCGCGGTCTGGAGCGATATGCCTTTCTCGCGCATGTCGTCGGTCAGCATCACCTGCCCGCCACTGCCGAACTGGATCGCCTGGTCGAAGGCATCGGAGCTGATGCCGGAAGCGTCGTAGTAACCCTGCAGAAATTTGTTCCAGTAGGGAATGCTCTCCTTCTCGAGACTGTAGACCGCGCGATCGATGAACGGGATGGGTTTGCCGGCATCTTCGAGAAGGCCGTCGGCGGCATCTTCGGCTTCGCCCTCGCCGGGATAGGTCTCACCGACGAAATTGGGATTGCGCTCGAGCACCATCTGCCGGTTGGGATCGTTGACGGTGAGCATGTAGGGACCAGCGCCGACCGGGTACCAGTCGAGCGTGATGTTGCGGCTCACCAGACCGGGTTCGGCGTAGAAGCGATCGGCTTCCACCGGCAGCGGCGCGAAGAACGGCATCGCCAGCCAGTACACGAATTGCGGATACTTGCCCTTGAGCCGGATCCGATAGGTGACATCGTCCACCACCTCGACACCCGCGAGCGGATACCGTCGCAAATCGAGCCACGCCTCGCCCCGACCCTGTGTCGCCAGTGCGGCGTTGGCCTTCTTGAGAGTGGCCGAGTACTCCTTGAGCCCGACGATGTACTCGCTCATCAAACCGAAAATGGGCGAGTGCAGCCGCGGATGCGCAAGCCGCTTGATCTGGTAGGCGAAGTCCGCCGCGGTGACGGTTCGCGTACCGGTTTCGCGAAAATCGCGCAATTGGTAGACGCCGGACAACCCGGCCTCGCTCAGGTCGAGGTAGCGGGGTTTGCCGTCAGCGGCGATGGCGAAAGCCGGATGCGGCTGGTAGCGCATTCCCGGGCGCAGATGGATCTCGTAGACGCTGAACGCCACATCGGCCGGCCGAGTTTCTTCGGGAAGCCGACGCCCCTGGGCGTCTTCGAACCATGGCACCGGGACGTCGACCGCCGCTTGCGGAATGAGGGTGTAAGGACGCTTCAGGTAGTGATACTGCAGCGGCGGGGTGTAAATCTGGGCGGTGAAGGTGATCTCGTTGGAGCTGTACGACTGCACCGGATCGAGGTGCTTGGGACGCTCGACGAAGGCGGAGTAAAGCGTGTTGCCGGCGCGATCGGCGGCCGGATAGGGATCGTTCCACGGACTGCTGCAACCGCCACTGGCGGTGAGCAGCAGCGCTGCCGTGAGGAAAACGAGAACACGCATGCGGTGGAGGAGTCGTTCGGGGGGCGTATGCCGCTGGGCGGGAGTGCCGAAGGTCGGCGGCTATAATAACGCCCATAGACGAAGGAAAACTAAGAATGGGCTTTCTGCAGAACCGGAAGATTCTCGTCACCGGCATGTTGAGCAACCGCTCGATCGCCTACGGCATCGCGAAGGCATGCCACCGTGAGGGTGCCGTTCTCGCGTTCACCTACCAGGGTGAGCGCGTCGAGGACCGCGTCAGCCAACTCGCCCGGGAGTTCGACAGCAGCCTCGTGTTCGGTTGCGACGTGGCGGTCGATGCCCAGATCGATGCACTGTTCACGGCGCTCGGTGCCGCCTGGGGTGGCCTCGATGGCCTGGTCCACTCGATCGCGTTCGCCCCGCGCGAGGCGCTGGCCGGCGACTACCTCGACACGGTCGATCGTGAAGCCTTCCGGATCGCGCACGACGTGAGCTCATACAGCTTTGCCGCGCTGGCGAAAGCCGCCCGCCCCCTGCTCATCGGCCGCGATGCCGCCCTGCTCACATTGTCGTACCTGGGCGCCGAGCGCTCGATGCTCAACTACAACATCATGGGGCTTGCCAAGGCGAGTCTCGAAGCCAACGTGCGCTACATGGCGCAAAGCCTGGGTCCGCAAGGCGTCCGGGTGAACGCAATTTCAGCCGGGCCGATCAAGACCCTGGCGGCAGCCGGCATCGGCGGGTTCGGCAAGATTCTCGCCTTCAACGAGAAGCACGCGCCGCTGCGCCGCAACGTGACCATCGCCGAGGTCGGCAATGCCGCTGCGTTTCTGCTCAGTCCGCTCGCGAGCGGCATCACCGCGGAGGTGATGTACGTCGACGCCGGGTTCAACACGACCACCGTCGCGTCGATGGAATGAAACCAGAGGCGTGCTACTGCGCCTTGCGCTCGATCTTCGACGCGTCGATCTCGATGCCGGACTGCGCCTTGACCGCCTGAAGATAGGCGTCGAATTGCTGCTGTGCGGCGAGTTGGGAAAGTTGCTGGCTCAGCGCCTTGCGCCGATCCGCGTCCATCGGCTTACCGTCGGCCACGCGCGATATCCGGTAAATCGTGTAACGGCCTTTGCCGAGCGCCATGCCGACATACGCGGGCAACTTGTCGGGCGAGGCGCCGAATACATCGCGCGCCGCTGCCGGCGGCAGACTGCCTGGGTTCTGCAACGACACCAGCGCGGGCGCGGTCCACTTGACGCCCTTGTCGTCACCGCCGCGCAGCCGGGTGAGCATGGCCTTGCCGTCGTCCTCGACGATCTTGCCGGCGCGCTCGATCAGAAGCTGGTCACGGACGTCACGCTTAACATCGTCGAACGGCAGAACATCGGCGGCACGGTGTTCGATGACGCGTGCGGAGATGACCGTGTTCTGGGCAACCTCGACCGGATTGGTGTTGAGCTTGCCGCGCACGCCGTCGTCGGAGAAGATCTTCGACAGCAGTTCGGGCTTCACCAGCAGCGGATCACCGCCGCCGTTGCGCGTGACCCAGTCGCTTTTCTGGATCGGCAGCCCGAGGGTGTCGGCGGCGAGCTTCAGGCTGTCGGCCTGTTTGTTGACCAGATCCTGGAGTTGCTCGGCGGCCTCGGCGAACGCGCGGCCCGCTTTGATCTTGCGCAGTTCCTGCTCGATTTCCGGACCGACCTTGTCGAGGCTTGCCACCACGCCGGCCTTGATGGCATCGAGGCGGATCACGTGAAAGCCATAGGGGGTTTCGACCGGCCCGGCGATCTCGCCCACCTCGAGCGCCTGCACGGCCGTGTCGAACGCCTTCACCATGGTGCCGGGTGCGAAGTAGCCGAGATCGCCGCCGTTTTTGGCGGAGCCCGGATCCTGCGAATACTTGCGGGCGAGGTCGGCAAATGACTTCGGCGTGGCCCGGATCTCGGCGACGAGTTCTTCGGCGCGCTTGCGTGCGGCCGCCTTCACCTCGGGTTTGGCATCCTTGGCGACGGCGATCAGGATGTGGCTCGCCTTGCGCTCTTCCGGGCTCGCCAACTGCTGCTTGCGCTTCTCGAACTCCTGCGCGATCTCGGCTGCTGGAATGGTCAGTTTCTTCGCGACGCCGTCGAGCGTCAGGGTGAGGTACTCGACCCGGGCCCGTTCGGGCACCTTGAAATCCGCCTTGTGCTCCTCGTAGAACGCCTTGATCGCAGCGTCGGTGAGCGCAACCTTCGCCTTGACGTCGTCGGGCCCGATCAACCACTGGCTGATCTCGCGCTGCTGTTCGCGGATGCGACCCAGGCGGTCGATCACGCCCGCGGGCAGCACCACCGAGCCGATGACCGTGTCGCGCACCTGCGACAGGCGCAAATCCTGCCGCATACGGTCTTCGAAACCAGCCGGGGTCATGCCATTGGCCTCGAGCAGCTGCCGATATTTCGTGTCGGAGAACTTGCCGGTGGTCTCGTCCTTGAACGACGGCATGTCGGCCAGGATCTTGCGCAATTGGTCATCCGGTACCGCGACCCCCGCTTGCAATGCATGCGCTAGCAAGGCTCGTTTGTCGACGAGGCCGTTAAGGACCGCATTGCGCACCTCATTGCTGTCGAGCATGGCCTGATCTTCCTTGCCCTGCATCATCTTGCGCAACTGCTCCTGCCTTTCGCGCAACGCCTGGTCGAACTCCTGGGGCGAGATGCTGGTGCCGGCAACCTTAGCCACTGCGCCGCCGGCTCCGCGGTCCTGGAAGTAGTAGTTGATCCCGAAGAACGCAAACGGCGGCACGATCAGGATCAACAGCACGATCTGTATCACGCGTTTGTGCTTGTCTATCCAGTCGAACATATGGCACCCGTTTCGGATAAGTTGGTCACGGCCCAGGGCGAGCCCCACCGCCGTGCCCGCAGTGCGGCGGCCGACGCGGCCGGTGGCCGGGTAGTACCGCCGACTGCACGGCGGCTATCGGGACAACAAAAAGGCGAACCGGTGTTCGCCTTCGTACCCGATTTTGCTTTCGCTACCGATGTTTACCTTCGCTACCGATGTTTACTTTGGTGTTTTCGCTGCGGCGCAACCGGAAGTCCCGCCACCACAAACGCGGGAACTCCGATATCACCGTTCACCACCCCGGCACCTGCGCGAGCAAGTGACAATCTCCGATCGTACCTCATCGCACCTCGCCCTAGCAACGCGGAGTCTTGTCCAATGAGGTATGAGCCTGGAGTGAGTGCGGGCGTGACGATTTGGCAGCCAGGTGGCTGCTGGGCGCCGAAGCGAGCCGATCATCACACCGATGGTGACCGACATGAACGAAGGGCAAGTTCGCAGCTTGGAACAAGTGCGCCAGGTGCTGCACGGCACGCAGTCGCTGCGGTTCCGGCAGGCCGAAGACGATGAAGGACGCTACGCCTGGACCGGGCCGGTGTTGCAGCGCTGGCTTCAACACCTTCTGCCGCCAGTACCTCAATGCGTTCCTGAACTTCCACCGGCCGTGCCTGTTCGCCACCGACAAACCAGACCCGAACAAGCCCGGGCGCATCAAGCGCGTGTACCGCGCCAAGGATGCGATGACCCCGCTGGACAAGCTCTCCAGCCTGCCCCACGCCGCGACCTTCCCCTGCGCCACGGCATCACCCTCGAACAACTCCACGAACTGGCCACCGCCTTGACCGATATCCAAGCGGCCGAACAACTCAACGCTGCGCGGCAGGCACTGTTCAAGCAGCTCCCGGCACGCACCGGCTGACTTCCTTCAAGTCATTCTGGAAAACGTCCGACAACCCAAGCCCAGTACACTGATCGCTTCTACAACGGACCGGCTCGCTTCCCCTGTTCGATCTCACTTCGCTCCAGGCTCATACCTGAATTGGAAAAGACTAACCCCGCTCGGCGTGTCAACACCGCCCGAGCAACGATCCAGCAACCTCAACGAACCGCCATGACCGAACCCAGAACCAGCGACATCTGCGACCTGCACGCACCCCAGCTAAGGATACTTGCGCCGTTGCTGCATTCCTTCGGAGGCCGCGCGTCCTGCCACGGCCCGGTCTCGACCTTGAAGGTGTTCGAGGACAACGCGCTGATCCGCGCGACGCTCGAACAACCTGGCGGCGGCTCGGTGCTGGTGGTGGATGGCGGCGGCTCGCTGCGATGCGCCCTGGTGGGCGATCAACTGGCAAAGCTCGCGATCGCGAACGACTGGGCCGGTGTCATCCTCTGGGGCTGCATCCGCGACAGCGAGGAGATCGGCAACCTGCCGGTGTTCGTCAGCGCACTGGCGACTCACCCGCTGCGCAGCGTCAAGCACGGCACCGGCGAGCGCGACGTGGCAGTCACCTTCGGCGGCGTGCGCTTCATGCCCGGTGACTACCTCTACGCCGACGCGGACGGGATCCTGGTTGCCGACCGGGCCCTCGATCTCTGATCCATCGTTCTCATGCCTTGCAACAACTCATTGAAATTAGTTTTCATAATCCGGTGTAAGACTGAAAACCACGAATGACACGCTTGTTTTGATGTTGTTTTTAGTTCACACAATGCAATTGTTGCGATGCAGAACCCGGCGCCGTTACCCTATGCCGGTCACAAACTTGCCTGCGATAACCGTCGCGCGTGCGTTATGCGGAGCAGCACCCATCCCGGCTGCGCCGTCCATCACCCGGATCAGACCTCCGGTGATGCCGTGGAAAACCCGCGGTCACGCTTCTTGCATATCGGCCCCCCGCCGCTGATGCGAGCAGCCGCGCAAGACGGTCCCGGAAGCCGGAACCCATGGCGCACGGCCGCAGCACCCAGAGCATTGAATCCACCCTGAAGGAACAGCCGATGAGCCGCGAACAAGATATTGCCCGCATCAAGAAAGATTGGGCCGAGAACCCCCGCTGGAGGGGCGTATCCCGTCCGTATGGCGCCGAAGATGTCGACCGCGTGCGCGGCACCCTGCAGATCGAGCACACGCTGGCGCGCCGCGGCGCGGAGAAACTCTGGCAACTGCTGCAGGACGAACCGTTCGTCAATGCACTCGGCGCGATGACCGGCAACCAGGCCATGCAGCAGGTGAAGGCCGGTCTCAAAGCCATCTACCTGTCGGGCTGGCAGGTCGCAGCCGATGCCAACAGCGGCGGCGAGATGTACCCCGACCAGTCGCTCTATCCGGTCAACAGCGTGCCTTCGGTGGTCCGCCGCATCAACAACACCTTCATCCGCGCCGACCAGATCCATCACGCCGAGGGCAAGGACGGCACCGACTGGTTCGCGCCGATCGTCGCCGATGCCGAAGCAGGGTTCGGCGGCGTCCTCAATGCCTTCGAGCTGATGAAGGCCATGATCGAGGCCGGCGCTGCCGGCGTGCATTTCGAGGATCAGCTCGCCTCCGCCAAGAAGTGCGGCCACATGGGCGGCAAGGTGCTGGTCCCGACCCAGGAAGCGGTGCAGAAGCTCGTTGCCGCCCGGCTGGCCGCCGACACCATGGGCGTTCCCACGCTCGTGTTCGCGCGCACCGACGCCGAAGCCGCGAACCTCGTCACCAGCGATATCGACGAGAACGACAAACCGTTCCTCACCGGCGAACGCACTGCCGAAGGCTTTTACCGGGCCAACAACGGCATCGCCCAGGCGATTTCCCGCGGTCTTTCGTATGCGCCCTACGCGGACCTCATCTGGTGCGAGACCGGCACACCGGATCTGGCCTTCGCGAAGAAGTTCGCCGAGGCCATCCATGCCGCGTTCCCCGGCAAGATGCTGTCTTACAACTGCTCGCCCTCGTTCAACTGGAAGAAGAATCTCGACGACGCCACCATCGCCAGGTTCCAGCGCGAACTGGGCGCGATGGGATACAAGTTCCAGTTCATCACCCTGGCAGGCTTCCATGCGCTCAACTACGGCATGTTCGATCTCGCCTACGGCTACGCGCGCAACAACATGAGCGCGTTTGTCGAGCTGCAGCAAAAGGAGTTCGCCGCTGCGGAGCGAGGCTTCACCGCCGTCCGGCATCAGCGCGAGGTCGGTACCGGCTACTTCGATGAAGTCACCCAGGTCATCCAGTCGGGAAGGTCGTCCACGACCGCCCTGACCGGCTCCACCGAAGAAGCGCAGTTCGCCTGAAGCCGGCCTTGAACAGCTGCCGCAGCGCCAGTCGCTGCGGCAGCTTTTTCTTGCCCGATGCCGATTGGCAGGAATTGATATCATAATGCGGGATAAACGACCGGGCGCACCGACCGCCGTCCGGCTGCATCCCTTCAATTCACGGAGATAGTCATGCCCCAAGCCGCCATTCCGGACGGCGTGCGCGTCCTCGCGCCGGTTTCGTCCGAACACGCCGCCATCCTCACCACCGAAGCGCTCGCCTTCATCATCGGCCTGCAGCGCCAGTTCAATGCCCGGCGCCTCGAACTGCTGGGGTGGCGAGTAACACGGCAGGCCCGGCTCGATGCCGGCGCGCTGCCGGATTTTCTCGAGGAAACCGCGAGCATCCGCAGCGCCGACTGGAAAGTCGCACCGGTCCCCGCCGACCTGCAGGATCGGCGCGTCGAGATCACCGGCCCGACCGACCGCAAGATGGTCATCAACGCGCTCAATTCAGGGGCCAGCGTGTTCATGGCCGACTTCGAGGATTCGAGCACACCCACCTGGAGCAACCAGCTCGACGGCCAGATCAACCTGCGCGACGCCATTGCCCGCACCATCGCGTTCACCAGCCCCGAAGGCAAGTCCTACCGCCTGAACGAACGCACCGCAGTCCCGATGGTGCGCCCGCGCGGCTGGCACCTCGACGAGAAGCACCTGGAGGTCGATGGTCAGTCGATGTCCGGCTCGCTGTTCGACTTCGGCCTGCATTTTTTCCACAATGCCAAGGCACGACTGGCGCAGGGCGGCGGCATCTACCTCTACCTGCCCAAGATCGAGAGTCACCTCGAGGCGCGGCTGTGGAACGACGTGTTCGTGCACGCCCAGCAGGCGATCGGCATCCCGCAGGGGTCGATCAAGGCGACTGTGCTGATCGAGACCATCATGGCGACGTTCGAGATGGACGAGATTCTCTACGAACTGCGCCAGCATTCCGCCGGCCTGAACTGCGGCCGCTGGGACTACATCTTTTCGTGCATCAAGAAGTTCCGCCATCAGCCCGGGTTCATCCTGGCCGACCGGCATCTGGTCACCATGACCAGCCCGTTCATGCGTGCCTATTCGCTGCTGCTCATCAAGACCTGCCATCACCGCGGCGCATTCGCCATGGGCGGGATGGCGGCACAGATCCCGATCAAGAACGACCCGGCCGCCAACGACGCCGCCATGGCGAAGGTCCGCGCTGACAAGGAACGTGAAGTCACCGACGGCCACGACGGCACGTGGGTCGCGCACCCGGGCCTGGTCGCGATCGCGCGCGACGTGTTCGACCGGGTCATGACCACGCCCAACCAGATCCACAAGCAGCGCGACGACGTGCACTCGACGGCAGCCGACCTGCTCGATTTTCGCCCCAAGGGCCCGATCTCCGAGGACGGCCTGCGCACCAACATCAACATCGGCATCCAGTACATGGGTGCCTGGCTCGCCGGCACCGGCTGTGTCCCGATCTTCAACCTGATGGAAGACGCCGCCACGGCGGAGATATCGCGGGCACAGATCTGGCACTGGATCCGCAGTCCGGAAGGCGTTCTCGCCGACGGCCGCAAGGTCACACGCGAACTGTTCAGCAGCCTCGTGCCGCAGGAACTCGCAAGGGTGAAGGAGATGCTGGGCGACCGCCAGTACGCCGCCGGCAAGTATCCGGAAGGCGCGAAGATGTTCGAGGAACTGACGCTGGCCGACGATTTCGCCGACTTCCTCACCCTGCCTGCCTACGACTACGTCATCGCCCACGAGCACCGCTGAGGTGACGCCCACCCCCAGGCTGCGCTGCGCTTCGCCTTCCCCCTCAAGGGGGCCGGTGTCCTCGGGAAACCCTGTGGGCACCGTGACGCCCACCCCCAGGCTGCGCTGCGCTTCGCCTT
>JANMWG010000188.1:0-17595 GCA_031393885.1 Betaproteobacteria bacterium
CCATGGCATGCCTTCGGCACCGCGCAGGATCAGCAGCTTGCCGATGAAGCCGGCCAGCGGCGGCAGCCCCAGCAATGCCACCGCGACCAGCAGCAGCAGCACGCCGAGGCGCCCCGCGCCGGGCATCGGCGGCGCGCGGCAGAGGCGGTCCGCATTCGCGCCCCGGGCCTCGGCGATGCGATCGGCCAGCACGAACAGCGCCGAGATCGCCAGCGTGCTGGCGGGCAGATAGAAGAGGCCGGCGCCGATGCCGGCCTGGTGGAACAGACCGAACGCGACCAGCAGCATTGCGGTCGACCCGAGCGCGAGCCATGCGGCAAGCGGTTTCAACGACCGTGACGCGAGCGTGCCGAGGGCCGCGATCGCCACGGTAACCAGGGCAAGAGGCAGCACCACCGTCTCCAGCACACCCGCCGCGGAACTCGCACCGAACACCAGCGTGGTGACGCGCAGGATCGCGTAGGCGCCGACCTTGGTGAGGATGGGAAACAGCGCCGCGACCGGCCCGGCCGCGACCGCGTAGGTGCCGGGCAGCCAAAGGTAGAGCGGCGCGATCGCCGCCTTGAGCAGGAACACCACCAGCAGCAGCGCGGCGGCGGCGTGGACCCAGGGCAGTTGCGCCGGCGCCGCGTGCGGCAACAGGCGCGCGAGATCGGCGAGGTTGAGCGTGCCGGCGACGCGATACAGCAGGCTTGCGGCGATCAGGAACAGCGCCGAGCCCACGAGGTTCAGCACCACGTAGTGAATGCCGGCCTCGAGCCGCGCGCCGCCACCGCCGTGCTGGAGCAGGCAGTACGACGCCATCAGCATCAGTTCGAAACACACGAACAGGTTGAACAGGTCGCCGGTCAGGAACGCGCCGTTCAAGCCCATGATCTGGAACTGGAACAGCGGATGGAAATGGGCGCCGCGCTGGTCCCATCCCTGCACCGCATGCAGCAGGCTCGCGAGCGCGATGGCGGCGGTGAGCAACAGCATCCACGCCGACAGCCGGTCGACCACGAACACGATGCCCAGGTGCGCCGGCCACGCACCCATCGCGTAGACCGCGATGTCGCCATCCGCCGCCTGTCGCGCCAGCACGGCGCACACCACCAGCAGCAGCACGGACGACGCGAGCGACAGCACGCGCTGCGCCGTCAGGTGACCAGACAACAGCACCAGTCCGCAGGCGGTGACCGCGGGCAGCAGGAACGGGACGACCGGCCAGTGCGTCATCGGCCTTCACGGGCAGTGGCGGGCGGTTCCGCGCCGTCTACATGGTCGGTGCCATGATGGGCTCGCGCGTCGATCGCCAGCACGACCAGATACGCGGTCATGGCAAAGCCGATGACGATCGCCGTGAGCACCAGCGCCTGCGGCAGCGGATCCGCGGGGGCGATCGACGCGCCGATGATCGGCGCCTGGCCGACGCGCACGCCACCGGCCGAGAAGATGAACAGGTTCACGGCATAGGACAGGAAGGTGAGACCGAGCACCACCGGAAACGTGCGGGCCTGCAACAGCAGGTAGACGCCGGCGGCGGTCAGGAGCGAGATCGCGGACGCGAGCAGCAGTTCCATGATCAGTGTCCGGCCTTCAGGCCAACGCCGAGGACCACGCCGGCATCAACCCGGCACACGCCGTGACGGCGCCAGCGAGCCCAACTGGTCGAGGATCAGCATCACCACGCCGACCACGACCAGGAACACGCCCAGATCGAACAACGCCGCCGACGCCCAGTGCAGATCGCCCAGCAGCGGCAGGTGCAGATGCCCGTGGGCACTTTTCAGGAAGGGTTGGCCGAAGGCCCAGGCACCGAGGCCGGTGGTGCCGGCAATGGCGAGACCGCTGGCGAGGACGCGACTGAAATCGATGCGGAGCCGCTCGCGTACCCACGCGCGGCCGTTGCCGATCGACAGCACCGCGAGCACGACGCCGGCCACCAGACCGGCGACGAAACCGCCGCCGGGCAGGTTGTGGCCGCGCAGGAACAGGTGGGCCGCGAGCAGCAGGCCGAGCGGCACCAGCAAGCGCGACAGCAGCGCCAGCATCACCGGAAACGCGCGCGCATCGGCGGGCGACCCGGGCATCGCCAACGCGGCCGGACGCGACCCGAGCAGCGCCGCGATGCCGAGCGCGGCAATGGCCAGCACGGTGATCTCGCCATAGGTGTCGAACCCGCGAAAATCGACCAGGATCACGTTCACGACGTTGGTGCCGCCGGCCTCGGAAACACTGCGCGCCAGATACTCGGCGGAGACGCTGCGCCCCTCGCTGGTCAGCATGAACCAGGCGCCACCGCCCATCCCCACACCCGCGGCGACGGCGATGCAGGCATCGCGCGCGTGCCGCAGCGCCGACGAATCACGCGCCGCAATGTCGGGCAGAAATGGCAGCGCGAACAACATCACCAGGATGGTCACGACCTCAACGGCGAGTTGCGTGAGCGCGAGATCGGGGGCCGAGAAAAACGCGAACGCCAGCGACACGACCAGACCGATGGCGCCGGTGAGCACCAGCGCCGTCAGCCGGTGCCTGTGCAACGCCACAACGGCGACGGTGGCGATGGCAAGCACCAGCCACGCGAGAATCGCCACCGGGGTCATGTCGGTGACCACGGCAAGCTCGCGCGGTGCCGTCGGCGCGGCGAACGGCAACGCGGCACCGGCCAGCGCCACCAGCAGCAGCCCGGCCACCTGCCGCCGCAGGGTGCCGTCCGCCACACGGGCGACCCGGGTCGCCAAGCTCGTCAGCGCATCGAGTGCATTCTGGAACAGCCGGTGACCGCTCAACCGATCATGGCGATCGCCGGCGTGCAGGCCGAACCGCCGTTGCAGCACGAAATAGACGATCACCCCGCCGATGATGGCCACCACGCTCATCGCGAACGGCAGGTTGAATCCGTGCCAGAGTTCCAGGCTGTAGACCGGCACCGCACCGCCGACCACGCTGCCGGCGGCGGCGTCGAGCAACGGCCCGATGGCGAAGCGCGGCGCGATCCCCACCAGCAGGCAGATCGCCACCAGCACCTCGACCGGAATCAGCATCCATCGCGGCGGGTCGTGCGGCGTGCGCGACAGCCCCTTGGCCTCGCCGTTGAAGAACACGTCGTGAATGAAGCGCGTCGAGTAGGCCACGCTGAACACGGCGGCCAGCGTCGCGGCGACCGGCACCAGATAGCCGACGACGCCCAGCGATTGCAGTTCGAGCGTCTCGGCGAAGAACATCTCCTTGGACAGGAAACCGTTGAGCAGCGGCACGCCCGCCATCGCCGCGGCCGCCACCATGGCGAGCGCGCCGGTGTGCGGCATCGAGCGCCATAACCCGGCGAGCTTGCGCATGTCGCGCGTGCCGGTTTCATGGTCGATGATGCCGGCTGCCATGAACAGCGACGCCTTGAAGGTGGCGTGGTTCATGATGTGGAACACGGCGGCAACGGCGGCCAGCCGGCTGTTGAGGCCGAGCAGCAACGTGATCAACCCGAGATGGCTGATGGTGGAATACGCCAGCAGCCCCTTCAGGTCGTGACGGAACATCGCGGCGTACGCGCCGAACACCAGCGTGACCATGCCGGTGCCACCGACCAGCCAGAACCAGAGATCGGTGCCGGACAGCGCCGGCCACAGGCGCGCCAGCAGGAAGATCCCGGCCTTCACCATGGTCGCGGAATGCAGATAGGCCGAGGCCGGGGTCGGCGCCGCCATCGCGTTGGGCAGCCAGAAATGAAACGGGAATTGCGCCGACTTGGTGAACGCGCCCAGGAGGATCAACACCAGCGCGGCAGCGTAGTGCGGATGGGCGCGGATCGCGTCGCCACGCTGCACGAGTTCGGACAACGTGAAGGTGCCGGCGATGTGACCCAGCAGCAGCGCACCGGCGATCAGCGCGAGCCCGCCCAGGCCGGTGACCGTGAGCGCCATCACCGCGCCCTGGCGGGCGTCGGGGCGCCGATGCCAATAGCCGATCAGCAGGAACGACGCCACGCTGGTGAGCTCCCAGAACACCAGGGTGAGCAGCAGGTTGTCGGAAAGCGCGATGCCGATCATCGCACCCATGAACACCAACAACATCGAAAGGAAGCGTGCGAACGGATCCGCCGGCGCCATGTAGTAGCGCGCATACAGGATGACCAGCGCGCCGATGCCGAAGATGAGCGTGGCGAACAGCAGCGCCAGGCCGTCGAGCCGGAGGGAGAAGTCGAGTCCGAGGTCGCTGACCCAGGGCTGCGACATCGACACGACGGCGCCGTCGAATACCCCCCACCCCATCGCATACAGCAGCAGCAGACCACATAGCGGCGCCACGGCCGCGGACCACGCGATGGTTGTTCGACCGAACCTGGACACCCGGGCCGGCAGCAGCGCGCCGGCGAACGGCAGTGCCACCAGCGCGACCAGGCCCGCGGCCGATGTCATCGTCGGGCGATCATCCGCGCATCCGAACGCTCAGCCGCCGCCATCCGGCCGCCTGCCACTGATATCTTCGATCACCAGTCGCAGCGCCGCCGAATCCCATCGCACGCCCGGACGCGCCGTGAGCGCATTGAACGCTTGCGCCGCGAGCGCTGCCGCCGGGACCGGCGTGTGTGACTCCGCGGCGCAGGCGAGGACGATGTTCGAATCCTTGTAGTGCAGGCTGGCATCGATGCCCATCTCGAATTGCCGCCCGAGCATGCGTGGGCCGATGATCTCGAGCATGCGGCTGCCGGCCATGCCGCTGCCCATCGCCTGCAACACCGGCGCCACATCGACCCCGCTCGCCACCGCCAGCGCGATCGCCTCGGCAACGCCCTGAATGGTGACCACCAGCGCGAGCTGGTTCGCCGCCTTCGCGACCGAGCCGGCCCCGCTCTCGCCGATGTACACCAGCGTCGTGCCGATGCAGCCGAGCACCGGGCGCAGACGCTCGAACACCGCCACATCGCCACCGACCATGATCGACAGCGTGCCGTTCGTGGCGCCGGGCAGGCCACCCGATACCGGCGCGTCGAGCATGTCGATGCCACGCTCGAGCAGCGCCGCCGCGACCCGCCGGGTCGTCGCTGGAACGATGGTGCTGCAATCGACCACGACCATGCCGGGACGCGCGCCGTGCACCAGGCCGTCTGCGCCGAGAACGACGGCTTCGACATCTGCGCCGCCCATGACCATGGTGAACACCACGTCGCTGCAGGCGGCCACCGCGGCGGGTGATGCGCACCACGTGGCGCCGTCGCTCAGCAACGAGGCAGCGGCTTCCCGCCGTCGCGCCCAGACCGCCAGCGCATGCCCCCCGTTCGCCAGGCGCGCCGCCATCGGCAGGCCCATCGCGCCGAGGCCGATGAAGCCGACATTCATGGCGGATCCACCTGCTCGCCCGCCATCCGTTCCAGCACCGTGATGAGCGCCGACGAATCGAGCTCGCCGCCGCCGCCACCGACCAGCGCGTTGAGGTGCTGCGCAACCAGCGCGGCCTGCGGCAGCGCCAGACCGAGCTGATAGGCGGTGCGCATGGCAATGTCGAGATCCTTGGCGTGGAGCTTCGCGCGGAATCCGGGTGCGAAGTCGCGTCCGATCATGCGCTCGCCGGCCAGCTCGAGCATGCGGCTGCGGGCGAAGCCGCCGAGCATCGCCGCGCGTACCCGCGCCGGATCGACGCCGTTGCGCCGCGCCAGATTGAGGCCTTCGGCAACGGCCTCCATCGTGACCGCGCCGACGATCTGGTTGCAGGCCTTCGCCACCTGACCGGCGCCACTGTCGCCGATGTGCGTGATGGTGGTGCCGAGACATTCGAACAAGGGACGCATCCGGTCGAACACCTCGCGCCTGCCACCCACCATGATCGAGAGCTTCGCCGCGATGGCGCCGGCTTCGCCACCGGAACACGGCGCATCGAGCATGTCGACGCCACGTTCGGCGAGCGCGGCGGCGATCGTGCGCGTGGCCTGAGGCGTGATGGTGCTCATGTCGACCACCACTGAACCGGCGCGCGCCGCCTGCGCGATGCCGTCGGCGCCGAGGATGACCTGCTGCACATCCGGCGTATCCGGAACCATCGTGAACACGATGTCGGCCTGCCTCGCCACGTCGGCTGGCGACGTGCAAGCTGTTGCACCGGCCGCCACGAGCGGTTGCATCGACACCGCTCGACGCGAGAAACACGCGACGGCGTGTCCGGCCGCGAGCAGGTGCAGCGCCATTGGCCGCCCCATGATGCCGAGGCCGACGAAACCCAGGTTCAACGCGCCCCCGACGTTCTCGAGAGCAGGCCATCGAAGGCGAACTGCACCTCGCACCAGGCCGCGACCGCGAGCAGGTAGTTGGCTTCACCGTCGCGGCCGATGAGCTGCAGGCCGAGCGGCATGCCGTTGGGACCGAGGCCCGTCGGCAGTGAAATGCACGGCCCGCCGCACAGCGTCCAGAGCGAGCAGAACGCCGGATCACCGGTGGTCTCGATGCCAGGCGCCTCGCCGGCGGCGGGCGGCGTGATGATGCCCGCGCAGCCGTCGCCGATGAACGCCGCGAGCTGCCCGATCAGGCCGGCGCGGGCGCGCATCGCGGCAGCGTAGTCGGCATCGGACGTCGCCGCGCCTTCGTCGAGCGCCCGGTTGAGGAAGTCGCTGATGCCGTCGCGATTTTTTTCGCGCGCCCTGGCGGAGATGCGCGCGGCCTCGTACAGCATGATCGCGCGGTGGATGCGGTGCGCATCGGCGAAGTCAGGGGGCAGTTCGCGCTCCTGAATCGTGGCGCCGGCGCGGCGCAGGATCGCGATGTCGGTGGCGAAGCGTTCGCGCTGCTCGGGCTGCGCCTTGTCCCACACCGGCGAACGCACCGCCGCGAGCGTCGGCGCGGCGCGCAGCGGCACCGGCAGATGACCGATCACGCCGTCGCTGCGGGTGAGCCACGAGGCGAGCAGCGCGGCATCGCTCACGTCGCGCGCGAACACGCCCGGCTGATCGAAAGTGGGGCTGAACGGGAGCATGCCGGCGGTCGAGATGGTGCCCATGCCGGGCTTGAAACCGACCACGCCGCAGAAGGCTGCCGGCCGGATCACCGAGCCATTGGTCTGGGTGCCGATCGCGGCCGGCACCATGCCGGCCGCCACCGCCGCCGCCGAGCCGCTGGACGAACCGCCCGGCGTGCGCGACGGATTCCAGGGGTTGCGGGTCTTGTTGGGCACCATGAACGCGAATTCGGTGGTCACCGTCTTGCCCATCACGAACGCGCCCGAGGCGGCAAGCGAATCCACCAGCTCCGCCGAGCGTTCGGGCACCCAGTTCTGGTAGACCGGGGAGCCCATGCGCGTCGGGATGCCGGCGGTGTCGATGACATCCTTGACGCCGATGGGCACGCCGGCGAGAACCCCGCGTTCCGCCACCGGCACTGCATCGACCGGATCGTCGCTGCCGGCCTGCAGCCGCAGCGCATGAGCACGATCGGCGGCGCGTGCCCGACTCAGCGCCCGTTCCGGATCGATCCAGGCCCAGGCAAGAATGTCGGCTTCGCGCTCGGCGATGCGATTCAGGCAACTGCGCGTGAACGCCTCGCTGGAGATCTCGCCGCGAACGATGCGCGCGGCCGCTTCGCGCAACCCGAGGTGGCAAAGTGGCGTCATCGGAACCGTATCGGCCGGGACTGCGGCATGGGAACGCACCGTTACGTCAAGGTGTCGGGGCACTGCCGTGCGGGCTTCATGGCGCCGTCGCCGTTTCGGGATTGATCAGGTTCGGCGGCACGCCCCCGGTGACGGCGGCGATGCAGTTGCGGGCAGCGGTGTTGGCCATGGCCTTGCGCGTGGGTTCGGACGCCGAGGCGAGGTGCGGTGACAACACGACGTTGCCGAGATCGAGAAACCCCGGATCGAGCGCGGGCTCGTTCTCGTAGACGTCGAGCCCGGCCGCCCAGATGCGGCGCGCCGCGAGGGCTTCGATCAGTGCGGCGTCATCGACGATACCGCCGCGCGCGACATTGATGAGCACCGCGCTCGGGCGCATCAGCGCGAGTTGCGCGGCGCCGATCATGTGATGACTGGCCGGCGAATACGGCGTCAGCAGCACCACGATGTCGGCCTCGCCGAGCAGCGCCTCCAGGCTGCGGTACTCGGCCCGCAGCGAGGCTTCGATGGCGGCATCGATGCGATTGCGGTTGTGGTAGATCACCTTCATGTCGAAGCCGGACGCGCGCCGCGCCACCGTCTGGCCGATGCGCCCCATGCCGACGATGCCGAGTGTGGCGCCGTGCACGTCGTGGCCGAGCATCTGCTTGAGGAACGAGCCCTTCCAGTCGCCGCTGCGCAGGTGCTGCTCGCCCTCGGTCATGCGCCGGCAGGTGGCGATGACCAGGCCGAAGGTGTAGTCGGCGACGCTGTCGGTAAGAACGCCGGGCGTGTTGGTGGCCATCACCCCGCGCGCGGTGCAGGCGGGCACATCGATGTTGTTGTAGCCCACGCCCACGTTGCTGACGATCCGCAGCCCCGGGCAGCGGTCGAGCACGCTGGCGTCGATGCGATCGGCGGTGGAGATCACGGCGCCCTGCTTGCCCTGCAAGCGGGCCACCAGCTCATCGGCGGAATAGCGTGCGTCGGCCTGATTGGATTCGACCTCGCACACCGCGCTCAGCAACGCGAGCGTTTCATCGAACACTTCACGGCTCACCAGAACTTGCGGCTTCATGGATTTCCTGTGGTTTTTGTCGTCCCCGGCATCGCCGCCGGTGCCGGCCGCGATCCCCCCGGGGCCGATTCTACCGGCACCTTCGCGCATCGTGACAACTGTAAGGCGGGGCGTCACAGCAGCACCACAGGGCCTCCCGAGGATGCTGCGCCCCCTGGGGGGAAGCCGCAGCGCAAGCGCAGGCTGGGGGTGGGCGTCACAGCAGCACCACAGGGCCTCCCGAGGATGCTGCGCCCCTGGGGGAAGCCGCAGCGCAAGCGCAGGCTGGGGAGGCGTTCTCTCAGCGGCGGCGCAGCAGGCGCGCCAAAACCGGCGGCGTGATCAGGGTCGTCGCCAGCACGGTGATCACGATCACCGAGAACACAGCGGCGGACACCACCCCGAGCGCCATCCCGGTCGCGGCGAAGATCAATCCGACTTCGCCGCGCGGCACCATGCCCCAGCCCACCAGCCAGCGATCCACCGGGCCGGCCACGACGCCGGCGACGATCTTGCCCGCCACCGCGGCGACGGTGAGCGCGAGCGCCACCATCAACGCACGCGGATCGGCCAGCAGATCGAGCTTGACCTGCATGCCGGTGACCACGAAAAAGAACGGCACCAGGAAATGGCCGACCGGTGCCACCAGATCCTCGAGATGCCGGTTGCGGTGAGTATCGAGCACGGCCTCCACCCGGCCGTGGGTATCGCGGTCGGCGCCGGCCAATGCCGCGCGTACATCGCTCTCGAATGACGGCGGGTCGTAGTCGCTGAAGACGACGTCATCGAGCACGAGACCAGCAGCAAACGCGCCGACGATCGGCGCCAGGCCGATCTGCGCGGCGACCCAGGCGAACAGCATGCAGGTGCTCAGCGCCAGCGCGAGCTTCATGCCGGCGCCGGCATGGATGCGCGCGAACAGCCGTGACAGCGGCGGCGCGACGGTGCGGCCGACCACAATCGCAACGACCAGGAACAACAGTGCCTCGAACACGATGATCGCGACCGCGCCGATGGCGACGGAACCGGTGGTGACGATCGCCGACACCACCGCGAGAATCATCAGCCCGAGCACGTCGTCGATCACCGCCGCGCCGAGCACGATGCGCGCTTCCGGTCGCTGCAACTGGCCGAGATCGCGGAACACCCGGCCGGTGATGCCGACCGAGGTCGCGGTCAACGTCGCCCCGATGAACAGGTAGGCATTGGCGCTCAATCCCGGCAGCAACCAAGGCCCGACCACCAGCGTGCCGAGCACGAACGGCACGACGACACCGACCACGGCGACCGCCATGGCGCGCCCGCCGACCGCCAGCATCTGCTGCACGTTCGACTCGAGCCCGATCTGGAACAGCAGCACCACCACGCCCAGTTCGGCGAGAAACACCACCACCGGATCGGTTGCGACGGCCGCGGCGCCGGTCCAGCCGACCATCGCAAGATTGCCCAGGACGATGCCGGCCACGAGTTCACCGAGGACCGCCGGCTGGCCGAAACGCTGCACCAGCGAACCGACGCGGGCCGCGATCAGGATGGCGCCGATCCACAGCAGCAACCCGGCGTGATGCGCCGCGTCGCCCCCGGCCCAGGCGAGTGCCGGCGCGAGCAGCGCGGCACCGGCAAGGCCGGTCACCCAACGGGCGGGGGGGCGCGTCATGGGCCGCAGGGTAGCCGCCCTCCCGCTCGCTGAACAGGCCGGCGATAATCTCGCCCCTTCAAGTGCGCGCCGGGCCGGCCAGCGGCCAGAGTCCGCTGGCGTTCGGCAGGCACAGACAGTCCGCAGGGACTGTCTGTGTCCGGCCTCACGCCCAAGAGCACTGGCCCCCTGGGGGAAGGCGAAGCCTGGGGGTGGACGTTTCATTTCAGAACAACGCGGGAGAGCAACCATGGCAGTCATCAACTACCTCACCACGGTCCAGTTCGATCACGGCGCGATTCGCCTGGTCGGCGCCGAATGCGCGCGTCTGGGCATCCGGCGCCCGCTGATCGTGACCGACCCGGGCATCCGTGCGTCGGGCCTGCTCGACCGCCTGCGCGACAACCTGCCGGCGGAACTGGGCTTCGCGGTGTTCGACCAGACCCCGGCCAACCCGACCGAAGTCGCCGTGAAGCTCGGCGTGACCGCCTATCGCAACGCGAATGCCGACGGCATCATCGCCATCGGCGGCGGATCGTCGCTCGATCTGGCCAAGGCAGTGGCGCTCCTGGCCACGCATCCGGAGCCGCTGGTCCAGTACGCCGCGATCGAGGGTGGCGCCGCCCGGATCACGGCGGCGGTGGCGCCCGTCATCGCGATTCCCACCACCGCGGGCACCGGCAGCGAGGTCGGGCGCGCCGGCGTGATCCTGCTTGACGACGGACGCAAGCTCGGTTTCCTGTCACCTTTCCTGCTGCCCAAGGTGGCGATCTGCGATCCGGAACTGACCCTCGGACTGCCGCCCATGCTCACCGCCGCGACCGGCATGGACGCCATCGCGCACTGCATCGAGACCTATCTGTCGCCGCTGGTGAATCCGCCGGCGGAAGCGATCGCGCTCGACGGCCTGACGCGCGCCTGGGCCAACATCGAACGCGCCACGAGCACCGGCAGCGATCGTGACGCGCGCTGGAACATGATGATGGCCGCGATGGAGGGCGCGATGGCATTCCAGAAAGGCCTTGGCGCCGTGCATGCGCTCTCGCATCCGCTCGGCGCGTTGCACGATCTCAAGCTGCATCACGGCACCTTGAACGCGGTGCTGCTGCCGCCGGTGCTGGGGTTCAACGCCCCCAACGTGGGCGACAAGTACTCGCATCTGGCGCGCGTGATGGGACTGGCGCCGGGAGCAGACATCGCCGTCGCGATTGCCGACATGAACGTGCGCCTCGGCCTGCCGCCGGGCCTGCGCTCCATGGGTGTTCCGCACGACACGCTGGACGGGATCGCGGCAGCCGCGCCGAAAGATCATTGCCATGCGACCAATCCGCGCACCGCGAGCGTTGCGCAGTATCGCGCGCTGCTGGAGGAAGCATGGGTCTAAAGCCGGCTACCGTACTCGCACGGTTCGGTTCTCGCCAACCGGAATACCGGGTCGCTGACGTTAGCGCGCGAGCACCGGGGCGGCGCTGCGAAGCGGTTCGAGCCGTGGTTTAATCCGGCCGCAATATCAGCGGCGAGGCCGTTCGGCCGATCCGATCATCCAGGAGAAAAGTATGAAAAAAGTCTTGTTCGCCTCGCTGTTGGCCGGGGTGTCTGTGTCGGCGTTCGCCGGTGAATTCGGCGACGAGTGCGCGTTCGCACTGTCGATGGGCAAGCACTTGAAAACCGATTGCTCGATCAGCGAAGTGATCGGTGGCAAGACGCTCTGCTTCAGCAGCGCCGCCGCGAAAGCGACCTTCGACAAGTATCCGGAAATGTCGCTGAAGCAGGCGAAGAGCTTCTACGAGAAAGAGAAAGCGAAGTAAGGTGGTGTCCTGAGCGGCGCGGGTGCGGGGGCCACCCGCCGCCGATCACAACGATGGAGTCCCTTGCAAGCGAAGGGACCCCGCCCACAGGGTCCCCCGAGGACGGGGTGCCCCCTCGAGGGGGAAGGCGGAGCGCAGCGCAGCCTGGGGGTGCCGAACGAAGGGCCTTCAGCAGCGAAGGGACCCCGCCCACAGGGTCCCCCGAGGACGGGGTGCCCCCTCGAGGGGGAAGGCGGAGCGCAGCGCAGCCTGGGGGTGGACGTCAACTCTAACCGACCACGATCACGTGCACGCGAAGCGGGCCGTGGGCGCCGATCTGCAGCAGCCCCTCGATGTCGGCCGTGCGTGAAGGCCCGGATACGAAGTTGACCGCACGCGGCAGATCGCCGATCTCGTCGCGGGTTTGCTGCCATGCCTCTTCCATCGCCCGCACGATGCGGCCGACCGGCACCACCGCGATGTGGGTCTCCGGCAGCAGGCTGGTGGCGGCAGGGGTCCGGGCGCCGGACAGAAACATGAGCGTTCCGGTCTCGGCAACGCCCAGGTGCACGCCGGTGATGCCGACCAGGTCAGGACCTGCCGCCGGACGCGCCTCGACCACTACGCCAGTGGCGCTCCAGTCGAGTTGCGCGATCTCGGGCCACACGACCGCGCTTTTGCCGAGGTTCGCGCCATCGAGATAGCGTTCGACGGCTGCGGGCACATCGCCAACGGATGCAACGCGATCCACGGTGCTGGCCATGCGCACGCATTGGTCGATGAAGCGCGGCACCGTCTCCCAGGGCATGGCAGGGCGCACGCCGATCGGGTGCTTCGCGATCCGATCGTCGACCGCGGCGCGCTCGGCGGCGGTGACCGTCGGGCCGACGCCGCGCGCGGCGCGGATGCGACCGAGGATGTTGTCGCGCGCACTCATCGCCCGGCCTTTCGGGCGGCATAGAGTTCGCGGAAGGTCTTGCCACTCGGCGCCGGGAGATCGCGTTCCTCGGTCCAGCCGTTGCCAGGCAGCTTGTGGATGAGACCGCTCGAACCACCGGCCATGCGCCCGAGCCGGGCGGCGATCTTCGTGGCGAGTCCATACAGGCCCGGACGGGCCGCGAACCAGGCCCACATCCGCAATCCGAATCGCTCCTGCCACGGTCGCAGGCCACGATCCACCTGCTTCTCGCGCAGCTTGCGCATCAGATCGGGCAGCGGGATCTTGACCGGGCACACCACGCCGCACTGGTTGCACAGCGTGGCGGCGTTGGGCAGATCGATGGCGTTCTCGAGGCCGATGTAGTTGGGCGTCAGCACCGACCCGATGGGGCCGGGGTAGACCCAGCCATAAGCGTGGCCGCCGATGTTCTGGTACACCGGGCAGTGATTCATGCACGCGCCGCAACGGATACAGCGCAACGCCTCCTGCATGTCGGTGCCGAGCAGCTTGCTGCGGCCGGCATCGACGATGATCACGTGCATCTCGTCCGGGCCGTCGGTGTCGCCGGCACGCTTCGGGCCGGTCAGGATCGTGACGTAGTTGCTGATCGACTGGCCGGTGGCCGAGCGGGTGAGCACGCGCAGCACCGACGACACGTCTTCGAGCGTGGGGACGACCTTCTCGATGCCGGTGATGGCCACATGCACACGTGGCATGGTGGTGGTGAGCCGCCCGTTGCCTTCGTTGGTGACCAGGTACACCGAGCCGGTCTCGGCGATGAGAAAATTACCACCGCTGATGCCCATGTCGCCGCTCAGGAAATGCTCGCGCAAGAACTTGCGCGCTTCCATCGTGAGCTCGGCCGGATCGGTCTTGCGCGGGGTCTTGTGATGTTCCTCGAACAGGTCGGCGACGTCGTCGCGGTTGAGGTGGATGGCGGGCGCGATGATGTGCGACGGCGTTTCGCCCTTGAGCTGGATGATGTATTCGCCCAGGTCGGTCTCGACCACCTTGAGGCCGTTGGCCTCGAGCGCGGCGTTGAGATGACTTTCCTCGCTCACCATCGACTTCGACTTGATCACCTTGCGCACCGATGCCTTGGCGGCGATCTCGAGCACGATGCGGTTGATGTCGGCGTGGGTCTCGGCCCAGTGCACGTGGGTGCCGTGGCGGCGGGCCTCGGCCTCGAAACGCTCGAGCCAGACATCCAGGTCGGCGAGCGCACGATCGCGAATGGCGGCGGCGTCGGTGCGGATGTCCTCGAGGTTGTCGAGTTCGACCATGGCGCGGGCGCGCGCGCCCGCGAGGTTGAAGTTCTTCATGGCACGCTGCACCTTGGCATCGTGCAGCTTGATGTGCGCGCGCTGCTTGAAGGTGCTGCCGGCGCCGGTGGTGCCCTGCGCCGTGGATTCGTCGAGGTTTTGCATGACGGTCAATTCCCTTCGGTACCAGCCAGCACCTCGGCCACGTGCAACACCTTCGTGGCGGTGTCACCGCGGCGGCGCAGCCGCCCTTCGATGTTGAGCATGCAGCCGAGATCGCCGAGCACCACCGCATTCGCGCCGGTGGCGGCGATGTCATCGCACTTGCGGTCGGCGATGCGAGCCGAGATCTCGCCGTACTTCACCGAGAACATGCCGCCGAAGCCGCAGCAGTATTCGGGCGTGGCCATCTCGCGCAGGTCCAGGCCCGGCACCTGCGCCAGCAGCGTTCGCGGCTGTGCCTTGACGCCCATCTCGCGCAGGCCCGAACAGCAATCGTGGTAGGTGATGGAACCCGCCAGCCGACCCGGGACCGACTCGAGGCCGGCGACATTGACCAGAAAATCGGTGAGTTCGCGGGTGCGTGCGATCAGCTTTTCGGCCTGGGCGAGCTCGACCGGAAACTCGGCGAGCAACTCGGCGTAATGCGCGTGGATCATGCCGGCGCACGATCCCGAGGGTGCCACGACATGTTCGAAGCCGGCGAATTCACGCACGACCTTGAGCGCCAGTTCCTGCGCGGCCCGGCGATCACCCGAGTTGTAGGCTGGTTGTCCGCAGCAGGTCTGGGTGGCGGGCACCACCACTTCGCAGCCGGCATCTTCGAGCAGGCGAATGGCGGCGAAGCCGATGCCAGGGCGCATCAGATCGACCAGGCAGTTGACGAACAGGCCGACGCGCAAGGGGGGACGAGACATTGGATTGGGGAGCGAATAAGTTGATCAGCTGCGCTCGGGGCGTCGGGACCGCCGTGGCAGGTAATAGCGCTCGCGAGCGCTATTACAAACGACTTTCATAAACGACTTTCGAGAATATCACAGCGGCCGCCCCGGACTGCCGCCGACACCCTGCGGTCAAGCACCCTCGGCAAGACCAGGTCGACTGCTAGAATCGACCGCGTCTCTTCGCATCGGCTACCGATCCGCCCCCTCCGCTCCGTGTCCCAGGCCAACGGCAAGACCACGATCCAGGTCATCGAACGCATGATGGACCTGCTCGACGCGCTCGCGGCGAGCCCCGAACCGATCAATCTCAAGCGCCTCGCTGCCGACACCGGCCTGCATCCGTCCACGGCGCATCGCATCCTGGGCATGATGGTGGAACACCGCCTCGCCGACCGCATCGAACCGGGCACCTATCGACTGGGCATCCGGCTGCTCGAGCTGGGTCACATCGTCAAGACACGCATCGACCTCAGGGTGGAAGCCTTGCCGTGGATGCAGGTATTGCACGAGGAACTGCACGAGACCGTCAACCTGTCGGTGCGGCAGGGCGACGAAATGGTCTATGTAGAGCGCATGGTGTCGGACCGGCAGACCATGCGCGTCGCCCACCTGATCGGTGCCCGGGCGCCCCTGCACGTGACCGCGGTGGGCAAGCTGTTCCTGCTGGAAGACGGGCCGGAACCCTGCAAGGGATACGCCCTGCGCACCCGCCTCGAAGGCCTGGCCCGCAACACCATCCGTGACCTGGGTTCGCTGTCGAAGGAGCTGGAGAAGGTGCGCAAGGCCGGCTATGCGTTCGACCACGAGGAAGCGGAGAACGGCATCTCGTGCGTGGGCGCCGGCATTCGCGACGACGAGGGGCGGCTGGTAGCGGGGTTGTCGGTGTCGGCGCCGTCGAACCGGCTCGACAAGAGCTGGGGCACGCGGGTCAGGCTCATTGCCGACAACATCTCGCGCGCCATCGGCTGGGGTGGCGCGGGCGCGCCGCCGTAGGCCACCGACTGTAGCGGCTCAGGAACGGAGCGGCAGCATTCCGCAGGGTCCCCCGAGGAATGCGGCGCCCCCTGGGAGGGGGAAGGCGCAGCACAGCGAAGCCTGGGGGTGGGCGTTCCCTTACAGCGCCGACAGCCTCTTTGGGTGGACGCCGGAAAGGGCTTTGGCGTCGGCCCGCCGTACTTCGCCCTCGATCCAGTGCTTGATGCGGTTGGCGTCGGCGATGCGCGCGACCTTGCCCCACGAGTCGAGCAGCACGATGATCACCGGCTTGGTGGCAATGCGTGCCTGCATGACCAGGCAGCGCCCGGCTTCGGCGATGTAGCCCGTCTTCGACAGGCCGATGTCCCAGTCGCTGCTGCGTATCAGGCGATTCGAGTTGTTGAACGCCACCAGACGCGGTCGGGTCCGGCCTTCGACTTCGACCATATGCGATTCGGAGGTGGTGAAGGCGCGGATCAGGTCGTGGGTGAAGCCGGCCTGGACCAGTTTCACGAGATCTTGCGCGGTGGATACGTTGCGCGGGTTCAGGCCGGTCGAATCGACGAAGTGGGTGTCGCGCATGCCGAGATCGCGTGCCTTGCGATTCATCGCCTCGACAAACGCGCCGATACCGCCCGGATAGTGCCGACCGAGCGTGGAGGCGGCGCGGTTTTCGGAGGCCATCAGGGCCAGCTTCAGCATTTCGCCTCGGGTGAGCACAGTGCCGACACTGAGGCGCGAGTGGGTGCCCTTGACGAAATCGAGATCGTCGTTGCTCACGGAGAGCGGTTCGTCGAGCGGGAGCTGCGCATCGAGAACGACGACAGCCGTCATCAGCTTGGTGATCGAGGCGATCGGGGTGACCGCGCCGGTGTTCTTGCCGTAAAGGGCGGTGCCTTCCTGCTGGTCGACCACGATGACCGAACTCGATTCGAGGCGAGGCGGACCGCCATCGGTGCCGCGCTGCCCTGCCGCAAAAGCGGGAGCCGCGCAGAGCGCAACCGCCAACAACGCAATCGGAAGCCTGCTTTTCATGGTGTCCTTGTTCGGGCGGAGTTGCGATGAGACCGATTATCGGTACCTGCGCCGGCGTTGATCATCGAAACAACGAGGCGATCCGTGCCCAATTCTATTGGGCTAACGGCATTTTTCGGCTCACCTAGAGTACCCGAAACATATCAACAATCAGCGCCTGACGCCAGCAAACACAGGTGCGGGACAAACTGGTGCGGCGGGCCTTGCCGGGGCGCGGATGTTTCGGGATGTGGCGTTGCGTCATTCGCAGGCGTCGCGACGCACGGCCGGCGGTCATTTCAGGAAACCTGGCCTCGCGCCAGCGGCTCCCACATCGGCCGATATGCTCGGTGACGCCTTTCTCATTTTTTGGGGTCAGGCCTGCATAAATGCATAATCATAACAATGATTATGCATTTATGCAGG
>JANMWG010000200.1:0-14774 GCA_031393885.1 Betaproteobacteria bacterium
TTCGATAGCGAAACGGGGGGAGAGCGAGGCCAGATTTTGTCGATTTCGACGCGCATATCGGGAATATGCCAGGAGAAATCGGCGAGATATGGACCGCTCTCCCGCCGTTGCAGCCGAATCATCCTGAGTCCGACAGGCTGCCAGCTATCGCCGAGCGTCAGGCCGGCCCGTTCAGGCTCGAGATCGACACCATCACAAGTTGGATCGCCGACCGGCCGTGACCACCTCGGCGTACAGATCGGCCATCCTGCCTGCGAGCCGTTCGGCACGCCACTCGTGGGCGAACGCCAGCGCCTCCGCCGCCAGGCGATCCCGGAGGGTCTTGTCATCCATCATTTTCACCATGGCATCCGCGAACTCTGCCTCGTCATCGCACGGCACCAGCGCGCCGCGACCGGGGCCGACGATGTCGCGGGTACCCATCACGGCGGTCGAAATCACCGGCACGCCCATGGCCATCGCTTCCAGCAGCACCAGGCCCTGCGTTTCGGTGCGCGAGGCGAACACGAACGCGTCCGCGGCCCGGTAGCAGTCGAGCAACGCGCCCCCACGATCGAGATAGCCGACGAAATGCACCTGCGCCGTCAGGTCGAGCTCGCGCGCGTCGCGCCGCAGGCTGGCGAGCGCCGGCCCTTCGCCCGCGATCACGAAGTGCGCTTCGGGCGTGCGGTCGAGCGCGCGCCGGAACGCACGCAGCAGGAAACCGATGTTCTTTTCATGAGCCACCCGGCCCACGAACAGCAGCAGCGGCGCGCCGGGCGGCACCCCGAGGCCGTGACGGAACGCTTCGCCGTCGCCACCGCTGAACTGCGCCAGCGGAATTCCGGTCGGGATCACGTGCAGCGGTACCGTGACGCCATAGGCGGTGAGGACATCCCGCATCGCCGAGGACGGCACCACCAGCGCGTCGACACTGTTGCCCTGGACGCGCGAGAAGCGCCGGGCCACCGCGCGCAACCACTCGCGTGGCAGAAACGGCACGTAGTGAAACAGGTACTCCTCGAAGAACGTGTGGTAGGTCTCGATGCACGGCACGGCGAGGCGCCGGGCGAGTTCGGTGCCGCGATAGTGGGCGACGAACGGGGTCTGGATGTGCACCAGGTCGAACCGCTCGTTCGTCAGCCGCGGCGTCAGCGCCCGGATCGGCGCGCTTTTCATCATGCGGTCTTCGGGATCGAGCAGCACGAAGCGCGACCGGATGCGCTCGATACCGGCTTCCGCCGGATAGCGGGCCGGATAGTCGGGCGCGAGCAGCGTGCTGGTGCAGCCGAGCGCGCCGAGTTCGCGGCGGAAGGTCTGGATGGATGTGGATACCCCGTTGACACGAGGAAAGTACACGTCCGAGATCATGAGGATGTTCATGCGTCGCGGCGCAGGGTAGGCACCGCACGTGACAGTCGTGCGACGGTCGCCGCGTTTCGAGGCCGACATGGCAGGTGACGCTGACCAACGACGGTCCGGTCACCCTGTGGTTACCGATCGACCCACTCTGAAGAACTCGTTCGTTTGGTGCAGTGCGTATCGCGTCGTTGCCGCTGACGCGGTACCGTAGGGGCATTCAAGCATCGGCGCGTTTTCGCGTCCCACTCGAGCACTCGACATGACACACCCGCCCGATTTCCACGATCCGTGGTTTCTTCAGGGTGCCGCGCTGGCCGGCGCCATCGGCAAGTGGGATTGGGCTCTCGTCGGCGAGCGTTTCGAGGTCTCCCAGAGCCTCGAGGCCTTCCTGCCGGTACCGCTCAGCACCTTTCTCGGTACCCGCGACGCTTTCCTCGAACTGGTCCACCCGCTCGACCGGGGCCGGCTCGCCGCCGCGCTCGAGGCCGCGCACCAAGGTTCGGACCGGACCCGGATCGAATTCCGCGTCACCGATGCGAAGGGCAACCTGCGCTGGTTCCGGATGCGAGCCGAGATCGCCGCCACCGAACCGGGCGAACGACCGCACCTCGCCGGCACCATGGAGGAAGTCGCTCCACCGGACGCGACCGAGCCACTGGCGCGACCATAGCGCACGGCGACGGTCCGCCCTCACCCCGCTTTCCCCTACAATCGGCGCCCCACGAGTTTCATCGCGAGCGCAACCACTTGAGCTGGATCACCGGCACCGGTCTCACCCCGTTCGGCAAGCACCCGGGCCGAAGTACGCTCGATCTGATGAGTTCGGCCGCCACCGCCGCGATCCGGGACGCCGGCCTGGAGCGCCGCGACATCGACGGGCTGCTGACCGGCTATTCGACGACCTTTCCGCATCTCATGTTGTCGACGGTGTTCGCCGAGCACTTCGGCCTGAGCCCGCGCTACGCCCACGCCATCCAGCTCGGCGGTGCCACCGGTTTTGCCATGGTGATGCTGGCGCATCACCTGGTCGAGGCTCATCTTGCCGACCACGTTCTGGTGGTTGCCGGCGAAAACCGGCTCACCGGCCAGACCCGCGATGCCGCGGTGCAGGCTCTCGCGCAAGTGGGGCACCCCCGCTACGAAGTCCCCCTGGGAGCGACCATCCCGGCCTACTACGGCCTGGTGGCCACCCGCTACATGCACGAGTTCGGCGTCACCGAGGCCGACTTCGCCGAGCTGTCGGTGCTCATGCGGGGGCACGCCTCGGAACACCCCGACGCACAGTTCCGCGAACCGATCACCGTGGCCGACGTCCTGGCCTCGAAACCGGTGGCCTCACCGCTCAAGCTGCTCGACTGCTGCCCGGTATCGGACGGCGGCGCGGCCTTCGTGGTCAGCCGCGAGCGCATCAACGACATCGCGGTGCGCATCGTCGGCACCGGCCAGGCCCACACCCATCAGCACATCTCGGCAGCGCCGAGCCTGACGCACTTCGGCGCAGCGGCATCGGCATCGACCGCGCTCGACGCGGCCGGCAGCACGCTCGACGACATCGGCTATCTCGCGATCTACGACAGCTTCACCATCACCATCACCATCCTGCTCGAGGAGCTCGGCCTCGCCCCGCGGGCCGGCGCCGCGGAGATCGCGCGCACCGGCGGCTTCTCGCGCGGCGGCGCCAGGCCGCTCAACACCCACGGCGGCCTGCTGTCCTACGGACATTGCGGGGTCGGCGGGGCCATGGCCCACCTGGTCGAAGCGCATCGACAGCTCACCGGACGCTGCGGTCCGCGACAGGTCACCGATCCACGGCGCGCCCTGCTGCACGGCGACGGTGGCGTGCTGTCGTCACACGTTTCGCTCGTGATCGAGAGTGCCGCATGAGCAACGGCGACGAGATCCTCGACTGGTCGACCGGCAGCGAGGGCATCGCCTATCAGCGGTGCGACGACTGCGGTCACGTCTGGTACCTGACACGAGCGTTCTGCGCCACTTGCGGCAGCCTCGCCGTGCGGCAGCATCAGGCCGCCGGCCTGGGTCGTGTCGCGACCACGACGCTGGTGTCGCGCCCGCCGAGCGAGAAGTGGAAGGAATACGCTCCCTATTCCCTGGCGCTGATCGACGCCGACGAAGGTTTCCGGCTGATGGCGCACGTCGAGCGCGATGCGCGCATCGGTGATCGCGTGCGCGCACGTTATCTCTCTTTCGAAGACACTCCGATTCCCGTTTTCATGCGTATCGACCCATGAACGAAGGCCTGCGCGCCGCGCTCGATCCCCGCTCCATCGCCGTGATCGGCGCTTCCGAACATCCCGACAAGATCGGTGGTCGTCCGCTCTTTTATCTCGCCCGCCACGGCTATCGGGGCAAGGTCTATGCGATCAATCCCAAACGCACCCAAACCCAGGGATTCCCGACCGTGCCCTCGCTCGACGACCTGCCGAGCGCGCCCGATGCGGCGATCGTCGTGGTTCCGGGCGAAGCCGCGATCGCGGCGGTGGAGCACTGCGCGCGTATCGGCGTGAAAGCGTGCGTGACCATGACCTCGGGCTTCGGCGAGACCGGCACCGCGGCGGGCAAGGCGGCGGAAGCGCGCATGGTGGCCGCAGCTCGCGCCGGTGGCATGCGCATGATCGGCCCCAACGCCCAGGGTCTCGCCAATTTCGGCAACGGTGCGATCCTCTCGTTCTCGTCGATGTTCATCGAAACGCCCCCCATGGACGGCCCGGTGGGGGTGGTGAGCCAGAGCGGTGCGATGAGCGTGGTGCCCTACGGCATGTTGCGCGCCCGCGGCATCGGCGTGCGTTACGCCAACGCAACCGGCAACGACGCCGACGTGAGCGTTGCCGAGGTCGCCGCCGCGGTCGCGGAGGATCCGGCGGTGCGGCTGCTTCTGCTCTACCTCGAGAGCATCGCCGATCCGGCGGCGTTGGCCGAGGCGGCGCGCATCGCGCGCGATCGCGGTCTGCCGATCGTGGCACTCAAGTCCGGACGCACGGCCGCCGGCCAGCAGGCGGCGCAGTCGCACACCGGCGCTCTCGCCAACGAAGACAGAGTCGTCGACGAGTTCTTCCGGCAGCATGGCATCTGGCGCGCCGCCGACCTGCGCGAACTGGTGCAGTGCACGGAGCTCTATCTCAAGGGTTGGAAGCCGTCCGGCCGCAGGCTCGTGGCCATCAGCAATTCAGGCGCGGTGTGCGTGCTCGCGGCCGACGCCGCCTCCCGCCTCGGCATGCCGATGGCAGCACTCGCTGCCGACACGAAGGCAGCCATGGCGGCGGCGCTGCCGTCGTTCGCGACGTCCACCAACCCGATCGATCTCACCGCCGCATTGCTCACCAACAGCCGCCTGTTCGGCGACATCCTGCCGATCCTGGCGCGCGACCCGGCCGCCGACGCCTTCCTGATCGGCCTGCCGGTTGCCGGTGCCGCCTACGATGTCGACGCCTTCGCGCGCGACACGGCGGCCTTCGCGGCCACGACCGGCAAACCGACGGTCGCCGCCATCCCGCAGCCGTCGGTGGCGGCACCGTTCCGCGAGGCTGGCATTCCGGTGTTCGAGACCGAGGGCGAGGCGGTGGCGGCATTGGCGCAGTTCGTCGCGCACCACGAATGCATGCGGCGCGCCCGCGGTGGCAACGCGGCCCGACCGCTGTCCGTGCCCGAATCCCGCTCACTGAACGAGGCCGAGAGTCTTGCGCTGGTGGCCGCGGCGGGCGTGCCGGTGGTGCCGCATCGGCTGTGCCACAGCGCAGACGCAGCCGTTGCCGCGATGGCCGCGATCGGTGCACCGGTCGCGGTCAAGGGCTGTTCGAACGAGGTCGCGCACAAGTCCGAACTGGGCCTGGTCCGGCTGCACCTGGGCAGCGAAACGGCCGTTCGTGCGGCATTCACCGACCTGCGCCATGGCCTCGAGTCGCGCCGCCTTGCCTTCGATGGCGTGATCGTCGCCGCCATGACCTCGGGCCGCCGCGAACTCATGATCGGCGCGCACGTCGACCCGATGTTCGGCCCCGTGGTCGTGTTCGGCGACGGCGGCAAGTACGTGGAGGTGCTGCCTGACGCCGCGATGCTGTTGCCGCCGTTCACGCGCGCCGACGTGCTGGAAGCACTCTCGACCTTGCGAGTGGCGCCATTGCTGGGTGGCGTGCGCGGCGAAGCGGCGATGGATCTCACCGCCTTTGCCGATGCGGTGGTTGCCGTGGGACAGATCATGCTGAACAAGGATCAGCCGATCATGAGCCTGGACATCAATCCGGTCATGATCGGCGCCGATGGTGCGGGTTGCGTCGCGCTCGACGCCGTGGCGTTCGTCGGCAAGTGAACCTGCCGCGAGAAGCAATGTCACCCCTCGCCGCCGTTGGCGACCTGGACGGCCTCGTGTTCGATAACGCATTCGTGCGTGACCTGCCCGGCGATCCGAATCCGGAACCCACCCGGCGGCAGGTGCATGGCGCCTGCTACTCGCGGGTGATGCCCACGCCGGTGGCGGCGCCGAAACTCATCGCCTGGTCACCGGAAGTCGCCGCGTCGCTCGGCCTGTCGGCCGAGACCATGCGGTCGGATGCGTTCGCGGCGGTGTTCGGCGGCAATCGTCTGGTCGACGGCATGCAGCCGTATGCGGCGTGCTACGGCGGCCACCAGTTCGGCAACTGGGCCGGACAACTCGGCGACGGGCGCGCCATCACGCTGGGCGAAACCATCGACATCGACGGCCGGCGCCAGGAGCTTCAGCTCAAGGGCGCCGGTCCGACCCCGTATTCGCGTACCGCCGATGGCCGTGCGGTGCTGCGCTCGTCGATCCGCGAGTTTCTCTGCAGCGAGGCGATGCACCATCTGGGGGTGCCGACCACGCGCGCGCTGAGTCTGGTCGCCACCGGCGAGTCCGTGGTGCGCGACATGTTCTACGACGGCAACGCCCGACCCGAGCCGGGCGCGATCGTCTGCCGCGTGGCGCCGTCGTTCATCCGCTTCGGCAACTTCGAGATCCTGGCCTCCCGCGGCGACACGGCACTGCTGCGCAAGCTGGTCGAGTTCACCATCAGGCGCGACTTCACCGAGATCGACGACGACGCCGACACGCGCATGGCCCGCTGGTTCGAAACCGTTTGCCGTCGCACCGCCGTGATGGTTGCCCACTGGCTGCGCGTGGGCTTCGTGCACGGGGTGATGAACACCGACAACATGTCGATCCTCGGTCTCACCATCGACTATGGCCCCTACGGCTGGATCGACGATTTCGATCCCGGGTGGACGCCGAACACCACGGACGCCGCGGGTCGCCGCTATCGCTTCGGCCAGCAAGCACAGATCGCCCAATGGAATCTGGTACAGCTCGCGAATGCCCTGGTCTCCCTGTTTTCCTCGACCGCCCCGCTCGCGGCCGGGCTCGAATGCTTCGTGGAGACGTTAGAAGCCGAGCAAAGTGCAATGACTGCCGCCAAGCTCGGGTTTAAGTCATGTCGCGACACGGACGGCACGCTGGTGGGCGATCTCTACCAGCTGATGCAGGGCGCCGAGGTCGACATGACGATCTTCTTTCGCCGCCTGGCCGACGTCGATCTCGCCAGTCCGAGCCTCGAGCCGCTGCGCGAGGCCTTTTATGCCGCGGACAAGCTGGCGGCGTCCGGTCCGGCGTTCGAGCGCTGGCTCGCCGCCTATGCCGGGCGAGCGCTGGACGATGGAACCGCTCCTGCCGATCGCCGAGCGCGCATGAATGCGGTGAACCCGCGCTACGTGCTGCGCAACTACCTTGCCCAGCAGGCCATCGATCTTGCCGAACAAGGCGATGCATCACTGATAGCGGAGCTGCTCGATGTGCTCCGGCATCCCTACGACGACCAGCCGGGACGAGACCGATTCGCTGAACGCCGACCGGACTGGGCGCGCAATCGCGCGGGATGCTCGATGCTGTCCTGCAGCTCCTAACGACTCGGGCGACCACGCAGCAACAGTTGCCGGTCGCGCTGCACCACTTCGAAGTGCCGCAGGAAATTCTGGCCGAGCAGTGCAACGTCGCCGAGCAGCGGGTTGACCGCCACCGTCGCGCCGCTGACTTCGAGACAATCGGCCCGGACGACCTGATCGCGGAACACCTTGCCTTCGACGGTACCGCCCGCCGTATCGAACCGCGCCGCGACCCCGCCGCTCAGCCGGGCACTGCCGGCATCGGCCACGCCCAGAGTGACGTAGCTCGCCCCGGTGTCGACCATGAAGTGCACCGGGGCGCCGTTGACCGATCCGTCGATGTAGAAATGACCGTCCGGCGATACCGTCGCAATCACCTCGGCGACGCCATCCGGCGAATCGCACGCGCGCACCACGGCCGGCCGGGTCATCTGCTGGAACAGCAGATAGCCACCGCCGATCAGTCCGAGCCACACCGCGGTGGCGATGACATGACCTTTCATTTACGGTGCGCCGGCATGGGCGATACTTCGGTGAGGACAGTCACGATCGAGGAGCCGTTGACGTGCCGACTATGACGTTTGCCGACTTCGTGCCAGGTACCGTTCTGGGCAACGACCGCTTCACGGTCGACGCCTGGTGGCTCGCGCAATGGGCAATCGCGGTGCCGGGGGCGGCGCCGTCACCGGGTGCGATCGCCATGGCACTGGCAATGCGATCGTACCTGAGCATCCTGCGCGACCGCACGCCCGGCAACATACATGCACGACAGCAGCTATCGGTCCGTCGCGCGGTCGCCGCGGGCGATACCGTGATGTCGAGACTCACCTGCGAATCGGCGGAACTGCGCCACGAGCGGCGGCGTGTGGTGCTTGCGGTGGCTGCCTGTGACGCGCAGGGAGACGCGTTTTTCGAAGCACGCATGACCATATTGTGGGCGCGATGAAAGCACCGGATACGCTGGTCGAGGCAACGCTCGCCGTGGAACATGCGATGCTGGTTGCCTATGGTGCGCTGACCTGCGACTCGAACCCGATACATCTCGACGCCGGGTTCGCGGCGACCACGCCCTACGGCCGCTGCATCGCCCATGGCACGTTGTCGCTCAACGTGCTGTGGCAGTCCATCGCCGCGACTTTCGACGCGGCGACCGCCGCCCGCCTCGACCTCGATATCCGCTTCACGGCGCCGGTATTCGTCGGCGAACGTCTGGTCGGTGGCGGCGCCCGGATGCCCGGCACCGACGCGCGCTACGAGGTCTGGGTCAGGGCCGGCGATCGAACCGTGATCACCGGCGAACTCGGCCTTCAGCCTGGGGTGCTCACGCTTTCGGGGCCAGGTACTTCTTCGTGATCGCCGCACCGACCGTGTATTTCGGGTCGACGAAGTTGCCCAGCCGGACCTTGCCGCACTGGCTCAGCATCATGTAGGCGTCCCATTTGTCGAAGCCGTAGTCGCGCGCCATCCACAGCACCAGCTCCTTGTAGGCGATGCGGGTGGCATCCTCCAGCGGGCGGGCGCTGCCGATGGCCATGATGACCTCTTCGTTCTCGAGGCGCGGCCAGTCGATCTTCCAGGCCTTGATGAGATCGACGCGGATGGTGGTGGTGGTCGCGTATTCGACCGCGACACCGCACACCTCGCCGTCACCCTGGCAGGCGTGGGCGTCGCCGATGAACAATCGCCCGCCGGGCGATCGCACCGGCAGATAGGTGATGCTGCCCGGGCCCATGTCGGGCAGATCCATGTTGCCGCCGTGATTGTCGGGGGTGAGCGAGTTGATGGAGTCGATCTCGGGAGAGCAGCTCAAGGTCCCGATGTGCGGCTTGTAGGGCAGCGTGACCCGGTCGCTCCAGTAGACCCACTGCTCGTCGACGTTGACCTTGCGGATCACTTCCGGCAGCGGATCGTTCAGGGTGGCGGTGTAGGCGGTACCGGTGAGCGCACCGAAGTCGGGAATCATGCAGCACGTGCCGCGCGGATTGTGCCCCCGAGGCACCATCGATTCGATGTACACCGCGATCACGTCGCCCTTCTCGGCGCCCTCGATCATGATCGGCCCGTTCTGCGGATTCAGGAACGGCACGGTCAGCTTCTCGCTGATGCTGTCCTGCTCGGTCTTGATTGCGCCATCGAAGGCATCGCGGGTCTCGACCACCACGCGATCGCCGGGCCTGATATGCAGCACCGGGTCTGAATACGGCCCCATGGTGTAGTGATACTTGCCCTGCTTCGCTTCGGTGAGTTCGTGGGTCGCGGCGACGCGGCCCTTGGCCACGCCCCGGGTTGCCATGATCGATGTATCGAGCCAGCTCATGTTCTTTCTCCTCGTGACTGGATGTCCAACGGAAAACTACACGGCCAGGTAGCGGCGCACAACCGAATCGTCGGCGAGCTGCGCCGGCGCCACTTGTTCCACGATGCGCCCCTTGTCCATGACGTAGCAGCGCTGCGCCATCGACAGGATCATGTCGATGTTCTGCTCGACGAACAGCACGCTCAAGCCCAACTCGCGATTGAGCTCGCGCACGTTGCGCGCGATCTGCTGGACGATCGAGGGCTGGATGCCCTCCGATGGTTCGTCGAGCAGCATGAGGTCGGGATTGCCGATGAGCGCCCGGCCGATGGCGAGTTGCTGCTGCTCGCCGCCGCTCATGGTGCCGGCCCTCTGATCCTGCCGGCTCTCGAGGATGGGAAAGTAGCGCAGTACCAGGTCGAGCAGCTTCTCGCGGCCCGACCCGCCGATGGTGCGGCCCATCATCAGGTTCTCGCGCACCGTGAGGCGCGGAAAGATCTGGCGCCCCTGCGGGATGTAGCCGATGCCGCGCAGAGCGCGCGCATTGGCCGGCTCGCGGGTGACATCGGCGCCGGCAAAGGTGATGCCACCGCGGGTGCTCGGCAGCAGACCGATGAGACTCTTCATGAGCGTGGACTTGCCAACGCCGTTGCGGCCGATGATGGCGACGATCTCGCCGCGCCCGACCCGGAAGTCGATGCCCTGCAGGATGGGCGTGCGGCCGTAGCCCGCATGCAGGTCCTTCACGTCGAGGATGGTGTGTTCGATGGCCATGTCAGTGCGCGCCGGGCCGGCCAGCGACCGGCGTCCGCTGGCGTTCGGCAGGCACAGACAGTCCGCAGGGACTGACTGTGTCGGGCCTCACTCCGCAAGCGCACTGGCCCCCTGGGGGGGGAAGGCACAGCGCAGCGAAGCCTGGGGGTGGGAGTTTCATTTCAGTGTGCGCCGGGCCGCTCCCAAGCGCACTGGCCCCCTCCGAGGGGGAAGGCGCAGCGCAGCGAAGCCTGGGGGTGGGAGTTTCATTCCTTGCCCAGGTAGATGCGCGCGACATCGTCGTTATCGACGACCTCGTCGAGCGTGCCTTCGAGGAACACCTTGCCGAAATGCAGAACGGTCACCTTGCGGGCGATCTGCCGCACGAACGTCATGTCGTGCTCGATGACCACGATGGTCATGCCGCCGGCGTTGAGGCGCTTCACCAGCTCCCCGGTCTTGAAGGTTTCCTCCGGCGACATGCCTGCGGTCGGCTCGTCGAGCAGCAGCAGCTTGGGCTGCAGGGCGATCGCCATGCCGATCTCGAGCCACTGTTGCTGGCCGTGCGACAGGTTGCCGGCCGCGAGATGGCGGCTGGCCGCAAGATCGAGAAACGTCAGCAGACGCTCGGTCTCGTCGTTCATCCGCGCTGGCGCGACCTTGCGCTGCAGGGCGATGCGCAGGTTCTGTTCGACACCGAGTTCGAGAAAGATGCCAGGCACCTGGAACTTGATGCTGAGTCCCCGGTTCACCCGCCGATGCGACTCGAGCGGCGTGATGTCGTGCCCGTCGAAGAACACCTGCCCGCCACTTGGCTGATAAGTGCCGATGATGAGCTTGAACAGCGTGCTCTTGCCGGCACCGTTGGGGCCGATCAGGCAGCGCACCTCGCCAGCTTCGATGGCGAGGCTGACACCGTTGGCGGCGTAGAGGCCACCGAAGAACTTGCTGAGGTCGCGCGTTTCGAGCAGTGCCGCCATGTCAGAGCGCCCCGTTGTTCGAGTCTGCGGGTTGGCCGCGACGAAAAGCCCGCCCGATGCCCCGTGCGACCAGCAGCACGAGGCCATCCGGCGCGAGCAGCACGACGACCAGCAGCAGCACCCCCATCAGCACCAGCGCGTACTGCGCCCCCTTTACCGCGAGGGTCTGCGACACCCATAACAGGAACACCGTGGCCACGAGCGTGGTGGTGATGTCCTTGCGGCCGCCGGCGGCGGTCCAGACGATCGGTAGCGCGGCGGCGGTCAGACCCATCGCCGAGGGCGTGATGTAGGAACCCCAGGTGGTGTAGAGCACGCCGCTCACGCCGGCCAGCGTGCCACCGATGGTGAACACCGCGAGCTGGTAGAGCCGGACGTTGTAGCCGAGCATCTCGGCGCGATCCGGATTTTCGCGGATCGCCACCAGGACATTGCCGAAGCGCGAGTTCACCAGCCAGCGCAGGAGGAGATAGACCACAACCACCAGCGCCAGCACGAACCAGTAGAACGGATTGCCGTCGAGCATGATGCTGTCGTCGCCGAACCAGGGAATGGTGAGCGGCGGCATGCCCGACATGCCGTTGAAGCCATTGAGACGTGCGGTGCCGATGGCCCATTCCGGCCCCGCCGTCTGCGCCATGAACGTTTCCATGACCAGCGTGATCGACAGCGTGACGATGCCCACGAACACATCGCGCACGCCACCGTAGAACATGAAGTATCCGACCACCGCCGCAAGTAGCGTCGGCAGGATCAGCGCACCGGCAAAAGCGACCCAGGTGAGCCCGTGGGCATCGCCCAGGTTGATGCTGATGACACCGTAGCCATAACCCGCGAGCCCGAAGAACGCCGTCTGGCCGAAGCTCAGGATGCCGGCATGGCCCCAGATCAGCGACAGCCCCAGCGCCATGAAGGTCCAGAGCAGAAAGTAGGCAAGATTGTTGACGATGAAGAACTCGGCGTAGAGCGGCACCGTGGCAAGCACGATCACGGTGACCACGAACAGGGTCCAGAAGACACTGCCCTTACCGAGAGTCTGAGGGCCGTTGAAGCGCGAGAACCAGTTCATGAAGTCGGGGCCGTGTTCAGTTCGAACCGCGCAACATCCAGCCGCTGATGCCCTTGGGCAGCACGCGCACCACGACGATGACGGTGAGCAGCAGACCCACCTGCCCGATCAGTTGCCCGTACGACGCGGTCAGCACGCTCTGGATGAAGGCAAGCACGGCAGCGGCAGGCGCAGCGCCGAGCAGAACGTCGGCGCCACCGACCACCACCGTGACGAACGACTGGACGATGAACGCCGACCCCATCGTCGGCACGGTCGTCATGGTCGGGGCGTAGAGGGCTCCGGTGAGACCGGCGAGCGCGGCACCCAGCCCGAAAGTCAACGCATACACACGATCGGTATCGACACCGAGTGCCCGGGCCATGGAGGGATTCTGGATGGTGGCCCGGGCCCGTACGCCGAACGGCGTCTTCACGAACAGCCAGTAGATACCGCCGAGGATGAGCAGCGCGATCGCCGGCAGCAGGATGCGGTACCAGGAAAACGACAACCCCGCGAGATCGAAACTGCCGAACGGCGTCTTGAGGCCCTCGATGGACGGACCCACCACGATGAGCATGCCCTGAGTGGCGATGAGGCTGATGGCCCAGGTGGCGACGATGGAGTCGAACAGCCGCGTGTACAGCCGGCGGATGACGAAATATTCGATGAGCATGCCGATGACGCCGGCCGCCAGGGCGCCGAGGATCATGGCGAGCGGCAGGGGCAGCCCGGTCCGTGCGGTGAGCACGGTGACATAGGCGCCGCACATGATGAATTCGCCGTGCGCGAGGTTGATGACCCCCATCATCCCGAAAATGATGGCGAGCCCCACGGAAGACAGGATCAGGAACGCGAACGTGTCCGCGAACTGATACAGGAAGCCGATGACCGTTGCCAGCAAGGCGAAACTCTCCGAGGGTTGGGAGCGGCAGCGCACCGGCGCCACCGCCCTGAAACGCGGCGGCTCACGAGGAGGTCGTGTACCGCCGGCAACGGCGACGGGCCATGTCGGTCCGCCGCTGTTGTCTGTCCGGATCGCCGCCTACTTCTTGGGCGGCGAGCTCGGGGTGTATTGCGACGTGTCATCCTTCTTCGACAGGTCGCAGCCGACGCTGCCCAGCCAGTAGGGCTTGATGTCGTTCCAGACCTTCGGGATTTCCACCGAATGATCGGCCTTCACGTGCACCAGGTAAATGGTGTGGCTCTGGTGGTGGCTCTTCGGGTCGATGCAGACCTTGCCCGACGGACCGTCGGTGCAGATGTCGCCGCTCTCCAGCGCCTTGCGCACCTTCTTCATGTCGGTGCTTCCCGCCTTCTCGGCGGCCATCTTGTACAGGTAGACCACGTTGTAGGCGTTGGCGGCTTCCTGGTTGATGTAGGGCGCATCGGGAAACTTGGCGTGGAAACGCTTCTTGAAGTCGTTGCTCGCGGGCGAGTCGATTTCCTCGATGTAGTTGGCGGTGACATACATATCCTTGAGCGCCGGCGCCTTGAAGCGCTTGTGCTCATAGGCCTGGCCGACGTTCACCGAGCTCGCCATCGGGATGCTCAGGCTGGCCGCCGCCTGCTGCTCGTAGAACGACGCCTGGTTGGCGCCCACCAGCAGCGTTACCAGCACATCGGGCTTCGCCTTCTGGATGTTCTGGATGGTCTGGCTGAACTGCGACACGCTGAGCGGGATGAACTCCTCGCCCACCATCGTGCCGCCCTTCTCCTTGACGATGTTACGCACCCACTCGGCCGAGATCTGGCCGAAGTTGTAGTCGGCCGCGATGGTGTAGACCTTCTTGCCGTACTTTTCCATCATCCAGGGGATGAGCGTCGAGAACTGCTGCTCGGGCACGGCGCCAGTCACGAACACGTTGGAGTCGCAGACACCGCCTTCGTACTGGTTGTTGTAGAAGTAGAGTTGCTTGTAGCGGTCCATGATCGGACGAATGGCCTCGCGCGATGCGCTCGAGAAGGCACCGAAGATCACGTCCACCTTGTCCTTCTGGATCAGGCGACGGGCAAATTCCTGGAAGCGGGTGTTGTCCGACTGCGTGTCGTAATGGATCAGCTTGATCGGGCGGCCGAGGATGCCGCCCTTGGCGTTGATCTCTTCCACCGCGAGCTGTGTGGCCTGGATCTTCGGGATCACAGCGATGGCGAAATTGCCGGACTGGTCTTCGAGCAGACCGATCTTGACCGGATCGGCGCCGATCGCCGGTGTGGTGATGCCGACGATGGTTGCGGCAATGGCCGCGATACCGACGCCTGCCTTGTGAGTTTTCATGTTCGGGTCTCCTGATATTGATGTTGCACTCGGGTGCGACGCGCGGCCCCAATCGCCACGTCACGCATCCCCGGACTTGCGGCAACGGATTGCGCCGCACTTATCAACGATGACATGAGCAGTGCGGCGGTGAATATCCCTCGAACGGATGAAAATCAAAGCCGCGCAACG
>JANMWG010000259.1:0-5254 GCA_031393885.1 Betaproteobacteria bacterium
TTCTTCAGCGCCGATCCGGACATCGTCGCCGAACTCGAGGCGTTCATGGATGGCTTGCGCAAGACGGGTGATTCGGTTGGCGCGCAGGTCACGGTCGTCGCGAGCGGTGTGCCGGTCGGATGGGGCGAACCGGTGGATGACAAGCTCGATGCCGACATCGCCTACGCCATGATGAGCATCAATGCCGTCAAGGGCGTCGAGATCGGCGCCGGCTTCGCGTCGGTGGCGCAGAGAGGCACCGAGCACAGCGACGAGATGACCCCTGAAGGGTTTCTCTCGAACAACGCGGGCGGCATTCTCGGCGGCATTTCCACCGGACAGGATGTCGTGGTCAACGTCGCCATCAAGCCCACGTCGAGCATCCGCCTCGCGCGGCGTTCCATCGACAAGGGCGGCAATCCGGTCACGGTCGAGACCTTTGGTCGCCATGACCCTTGCGTGGGGATCCGTGCCACGCCGATCGCGGAGGCGATGCTGGCGGCGGTGTTGATGGATCACGCTCTGCGTCACCGGGCCCAGAACGCGGACGTTGCCACCACCACGCCGCGGATCGCGGCACAGGCCCCGGCTGGCGCCAGGGAGAGGTTTCCGCTGAATCCGTCGCGGACCTCGACCGACCCCGACGCCCAGTAGTGGAGTTTGCCGATCGGTGGCGTGATGTTGCGGCTGGCGACTGGAAGCCGGTCTCGACGGCCGCCATCGCGGGTGCCTGCCTGTTTGCCCTTTACTGTGCGTGGTTCGCGCACACCGGCGAGGGCTGGGTGCACCTCCTCGACGGTGCCAATCTCGCCTTTCATGAAGCCGGTCATCCGATCTTCGGCCTGCTCCTGGGCGATCGCCTCACGGTGTATGGCGGCACCCTGGGGCAACTGGTTTTCCCGGCGGTCGCCGTCGCGAGCTTCTGGTGGCGGCGCGAGACCGCGTCGTTCGCGATCGCGTTGCTCTGGGTGGCGGAGAACCTCTGGAACATCGCGCGCTACATGGCCGATGCGCGTGCCCACGAACTGCCGCTGGTCGGCGGCGGCGAGCACGACTGGACCGAGATCTTTTCGCGTTGGGGCGTGCTCGCGCACGACACCGGCGTGGCGGGCTTCACCCGGACCATCGGCTGGGTGGTGATGATAGTGGCGCTGGTCTGGCTGGTGCGCCGCCGGATCGCCGACCGGCAGTACGAATAAGGCCGCTGCATGCCCAACACGGTGCCTGGTTTCCGGCTCGCGATCTTCTACTTCTGGTACTTCGCGTTCCTCGGCGCCTATGCGCCGTTCTGGCCGTTGTACCTCGAATCGGTCGGACTGTCGGCGTCGCAGATCGGCATGCTGCTGGCACTGGTTCCGGTCACGCGCATGGTCGGCCCGGCCTTCTGGGGGTGGCTAGCCGACCGGCGCGGTGCTCGCGTGCCCATCGTGCGTGCCACGACGGTCGCGACGCTGGTGCTGTTCTGCGGGGTGTTCGCTGGCAGCGCTTTCGCCTGGTTGTTCGCCGTGATGCTGGCCATGAACCTGTTCTGGTCAGGGTCGCTGCCGCTGGTCGAGGCAACGACGATGGCGCACCTCGGGGCCCGGGCGCACGGCTACGGGCGCATCCGGGCCTGGGGTTCGGTCGGGTTCGTGCTCGTGGTCGCGCTCGGGGGCTTCGTGCTCGACGCCGCCGGGGTGCGTTCGCTGCCGTGGCTGATCGTCGGACTGCTTCTGGTTCATGCCGTCACTGCCTATCTCCTGCCGGAAGCGCACAGCAGCGCCCGCCATGACGATGATCCCGGCGTTGGGGCGATCGTACGGCGCCCGGCGGTGCTCGCGTTGCTGTTGGGCTGTTTCCTGATGTCGGTCGCGCACGGTCCGTATCACACGTTCTATTCGATCTGGCTGGTCGGGCACGGCTATTCGAAAGCCGACGTCGGTTTGTTGTGGGGCCTGGGCGTGGTCTGTGAAATCGCCGTGTTCGTGGGGTGGTCGCGCCTCATCGGGCGGTTGGGTGCAAGGGCATTGCTGCTCTTCGCGTATGCAGCCGCGAGCCTGCGTTTCCTCCTGATCGGCTGGGTGCCAGACTCGGTCGCCGTCATCATCGCCATGCAGGTGCTGCACGCGGCGACGTTCGGCTGCTTCCACGGTGCCGGTGTGGCGCTCACTCACCGCTTCTTCGCCGGGCGACACCAGTCGAAGGGGCAGGCGTTGTATTCCGGCGTCGGCTTCGGCGCCGGTGGCGCGGCCGGCGGATTGGCGAGCGGGCTGCTGTGGGAAAACGTTGGCGGTGGCTGGACCTTCACCGCCGGGGCGGTTGCCGCCGTCGTCGCGATGCTGGTCACGGCCCGCTGGTTGCGCGAACCGGCCGACATGCGCGAACCGGTCGCCGTCTCCGACGAAACGCCTGTGACATAATCACCGGCTATCCGGAGCCTTGAAATGTCATCCTTAACACTGTACGACAAGCTTTGGTCGAGCCATGTGGTGCGCGAGGAAGCCGACGGCACGGCGCTCATCTACATCGACCGGCACCTGGTCCATGAAGTGACCAGCCCGCAGGCGTACGAAGGCCTGAAGCTGGCCGGGCGCAAGCCCTGGCGCATCGATTCGATCGTCGCGACCGCCGACCACAACACGCCCACCCGCGACTGGGACCAGGGCATCCGCGATCCGATCTCGCGGATCCAGGTCGAGACGCTCGACGCCAACATCCGCGAGTTCGGCGCCAAGGCCTATTTTCCGTTCCTCGATGCGCGCCAGGGCATCGTTCACGTCATCGGGCCGGAGCAGGGGGCGACGCTTCCCGGCATGACGGTCGTCTGCGGCGACTCTCATACCAGCACTCACGGCGCGTTCGCGGCGCTCGCGTTCGGCATCGGCACTTCGGAGGTGGAGCATGTGCTGGCCACCCAGTGCCTGAACATGAAGAAGGCGCGCTGCATGCTGGTGCGCGTCGACGGGACGCTGGGCCGCGGCGTGACCGCCAAGGACATGGCGCTTGCCGTGATCGGCCGCATCGGCACCGCGGGCGGCACCGGTTTCGCGATCGAGTTCGGCGGCAGCGCGGTCCGCGACCTGTCGATGGAAGGGCGCATGACGTTGTGCAACATGGCCATCGAGGCCGGCGCGCGGGCCGGCATGGTGGCTGCCGACGAGACCACGATCGCCTACCTGCGCGGACGCACGTTCGCACCGTCGGACGCGGGCTGGGCGCAGGCCGTGGCCTACTGGAAGACACTCCACAGCGACCCTGGCGCCGGGTTCGATCGCACCGTCGAGCTGCAGGCCGAGGACATCGCGCCGCAGGTCACCTGGGGTACGTCACCCGAGATGGTCGACACGATCGACGGCCGGGTTCCGGACCCGGCGCTGATCGCCGATGCATCGCGGCGCTCGTCGCTCGAACGCGCCCTCGAGTACATGGGCCTCGTGGCTAATACCGCCATCACCGACATCCACATCGACAAGGTCTTCATCGGCTCCTGCACCAACTCGCGCATCGAAGACCTGCGCGCCGCCGCGCTGGTCGTGAAAGGCCGCAAGCTCGCCGCCGGCGTGAAGCTGGCGATGGTGGTGCCCGGCTCCGGTCTGGTGAAGCGTGCGGCCGAGGCGGAGGGCCTGGACCAGGTGTTCATCGCCGCGGGCTTCGAATGGCGCGAGCCGGGCTGTTCGATGTGCCTGGCGATGAACGACGACCGGCTCGAGCCGGGCGAACGTTGCGCGTCGACGTCGAATCGCAATTTCGAAGGTCGCCAGGGCGCGGGCGGGCGCACCCATCTGGTCAGTCCGGCGATGGCCGCGGCGGCGGGGATCGCCGGTCACTTCGTCGACGTGCGCAAGGCCTTCTGATGCAAGCGACGACCAAGTGTGGCGGCGACCACATCACCAAATCAACATCTCTCAAGGAACAAAATTGCTAACCTTTTGTTTCTTCTCGAACGTTTGGCCCGCGCGCGGGGTTGCGAAGCTGATTGGCGATGAAGTTCAGCCACTACGCCTGCAGATGACGGCAACCACCACAAGACTGGCCCACAACAACGCAACCCCGCCATCAACGCTCAGATATACCTCATCCCCATCCCTTCTCCAGGAGTGAGAAGGGAGCAGGAGACATCCCTCCCCCCTCGGGAGAGGGACCGAGGGTGAGGGACGCTGAGAAATGTCGCCAATCAGGAATCAACAACGGCAAGAAGAAGTGACATGGAAAAATTCGTTCTCCTGAATGGTCTCGTGGCGCCTCTTGACCGTGCCAACGTCGATACCGACGCCATCATCCCCAAGCAGTTCCTGAAGTCGATCAAGCGCACCGGCTTCGGGCCGAACCTGTTCGACGCCTGGCGTTATCTCGATCACGGCGAACCCGGCATCGACAACACGACGCGCCCGCTGAACCCCGACTTCGTCCTGAATTCGCCGCGTTACCAGGGCGCACAGATCCTGCTCGCCCGCGAAAACTTCGGCTGCGGCTCGTCGCGCGAACACGCCCCATGGGCGCTGCTCGATTTCGGCTTCCGTGCCGTGATCGCGCCGTCGTTCGCCGATATCTTCTTCAACAACTGCTACAAGAACGGGTTGCTGCCGGTAGTGCTGCCGGCCCAGACAGTGGATGCCTTGTTCACTGCCACCACGGCGACGCCCGGCTACCGCCTGACGGTCGATCTGGCCGCGCAGCAGGTCTCGACACCGCAGGCGGTCAGCCACGGTTTCGAGGTCGGTGCTTTCCGCAAGCACTGCCTGCTCGAAGGGCTCGACGAGATCGGTCTGACGCTCGAGCACGCGGCTGCGATCCGGACGTTCGAGCAATCGCATCGCGCCGCCCAGCCCTGGCTGTTTTCCTGAGGTGACGCCCACCCCCAGCCTGCGCTTCGCTTCGGCTTCCCCCTCGAGGGGGCGCAGCGTCCTCGGGGGATCCTGTGGTGCTGGCATGACGCCCACCCCCAGCCTGCGCTGCGCTACGGCTTTCCCCTCCAGGGGGCGCAGCATCCTCGGGGGGCCCTGTGGTGCTGCCATGCGCGCCCGCGGCATTTCCATTCGCGACCCCGGAACTGAACCATGAAGATTGCGGTATTGCCCGGTGACGGCATCGGGCCCGAGATTGTCGAGCAGGCGATGGCAGTCCTGCGCGCGTTGCGCACCGATGGCGTGCATGTGGAGATGGAGACCGCGCCGATCGGCGGCGCGGCTCACGATGCGAGCGGTGATCCGTTGCCGGCATCGACGCTGGCACTGGCCGAGGCGGCGGACGCGGTGCTGCTGGGTGCGGTCGGCGGCCCGAAGTACGACACGTTGCC
>JANMWG010000264.1:0-1745 GCA_031393885.1 Betaproteobacteria bacterium
CCAACCGCATCAAGCGCGACGAGCCGATCACCGTGGTCATCGGCAACCCGCCCTACAAAGAAAAAGCGAAGGGCCGCGGCGGCTGGGTTGAGGGTGAAGGCCGCATCAAAGGCGCGTTCGCGCCGCTCGACGACTGGATGCTGCCGCGCGCCTGGGGTGTGGGCGCGCATAGCAAGCACCTGCGCAACCTGTACGTGTACTTCTGGCGTTGGGCGACATGGAAGGTGTTCGACCACCTGCCGTCGAACGGGGTGGGCGGCGGCAGCGGCATCGTGGCCTTCATCACCGTGGCAGGCTTTCTTGGCGGGCCTGGCTTTCAGCGCATGCGCGAGTACCTGCGCCAGCGCTGCCATGAGGTCTGGGTGATCGGCTGTTCGACCGAAGGTCACCAGCCCGAGGTGGCGACGCGCATCTTCCAAGGTGTGCAGCAGCCGGTGTGCATCGTGCTTGCGTCGCGGTGGAGCGCGGGCGAAAAGGCCGAACCCGCGATCGTGCGCTGGCGCGCGCTGCCCAGCGGGCACCGCAGCGCCAAGTTCGAGGCGCTGGCAGCGCTGTGGCTCGATGCGCCGGGGTGGCTGGATTGTCCGAGCGATGGTCGCGCGCCGTTTCTGCCGGCGTCCAGCGGCGCGTGGGCGGCGAACCCGGCGCTGGACGACTTCTTCATCTACAACGGGTCGGGTGTGATGCCGGGACGCACCTGGGTGATTGCGCCGGATGCGGAGTCGCTGCGGCGGCGCTGGGCGCGATTGGTGGCGGCGCCCGCGGCGGAAAAGGAAGGGCTCTTTCATCCGCACTTGGCGAAGGAAGGGCTGGGCGACAGGCACGTAGAACGCGTGGCTTCCACCGCACTCGCTCGATATCCCGTAAGGGGGAAAGCAGTTGCTGAAGAGTCAGTACCGTGCGCCGCGCCGGTGGCTTATGCGTGCCGGTCGTTTGATCGTCAGTGGATCATTCCCGACGTTCGACTCATCAACCGGCCGAATCCGACAGCGTGGGAAATGCACTCGCCGCGCCAGCTGTTTCTAACCGCTCTCTCTCGCACTTCGCCGACATTCGGGCCCGCCCTGACTATCACCGCACTCGTCCCTGATCTCGATCACTACAACGGGCGCGGCGGGCGCGTGTTTCCTCTTTGGGCCAACGCCGAATCCACACAGCCGAACCTTCGCCCGGCACTGCTTGCGCACCTTTCAACCGTCTACGGCCGACCAGTGGGTGCCGAGGATCTGTTTGCCTACATCGCCGCGGTCGCCGCCCACCCGGCTTGCATCGAACGCTTTCGCGAAGACCTGGCCACGCCCGGCCTCCGCATCCCACTCACCGCCGACGCCTCCACCTTCGCCGAAGCCGCAGCACTCGGCCGGCAGGTGGTGTGGCTGCACAGCTTCGGCGAGCGCTTCGCCGATGCGGCCGCCGGCCGCCCGTCGGGCCCGCCACGCTTACCACCAGCACGACAACCCAAGGTGCCCGCCGGTAGCGCCATCCCGGGCATGCCCGATGCGATGAGCTACGACGCCGCCACACAACGCCTGCGCATCGGAACAGGCCACATTGAGCCTGTACCGGCCGCCGTGTGGCACTACGAAGTCTCGGGCAAGGGCAAGCAGGTGCTGTTGCAGTGGTTCAGCTACCGCCGCAAGTCGCGCGAGCGCCCGATCATCGGCGACCGCCGGCCGCCTTCGCCGCTGGGTGACATTCAGCCCGAGTCATGGCCCGCCGATTACACGACCGAGTTGCTGAACCTG